>JAZNOK010000103.1:0-2925 GCA_045580775.1 Eubacteriales bacterium | reverse complement strand
TTCCTCCGCCTATTCTCTGGGTTCCCCCGGGTTTTCCCCGCCTATTCTCTGCGTTCCCCCGGGTTTTCCCCGCCTATTCTCTGCGTTCCCCGGGTTTTCCCCGCCTATTCTCTGCGTTCCCTCGGGTTTTCCCCGCCTATTCTCTGCGTTTCCTCGGGTTTTGCCCGCCGCATAATAAAGGAGGTAAAAAAATGAACATTACACTTGGCTTTATCCTAACTTCGCTTGGATTCGGTGTCTCATTGGCGATGGATGCCTTTTCCGTGTCACTGGCAAACGGCCTGCACGAGCCGAAAATGAAAAAGCTCCGTATGTGCTCTGTCGCAGGGGTGTTTTCATTTTTTCAGTTTCTGATGCCGTTTATCGGCTGGTCAGTTGTGTATTTTCTCAGCTCTCAGTTCAAGCAGTTTGAGACATTCATTCCGTACATAGCATTGATATTGCTTGGTTTTATCGGAGGAAAGATGCTTTATGAGGGCATCAAAAACAACGAAGAAGAAACCGACGCACCGCCTGTAGGTCTGTGGGGACTGCTTGTGCAGGGAGTTGCGACATCTATTGATGCACTGTCGGTTGGCTTTGGAATAGACAGCTACAGTCTGCCCGAGGCACTGCTGTGCTGTCTTATCATCGGAGTGCTGACCTTCTTTATCTGCATGGGCGGACTTGTCCTAGGCAAAAAGGTCGGAACAAAGCTCTCGGGGAAGGCATCCGTACTCGGCGGAGCGATACTGATCTTTATTGGTATTGAGATCTTTGTCACGGGTGTATTTCTGAGCTAAAAGCTCAATTTTGTATTAAAATACATCCCCGAAGTATGAACAAATTGTAAATAATGAAATTTGCAAAGGTTCAAAATCTTACTTTTTGCCGCAATTTCGGGGCAAAAAGGGTGTTTTTTGCACCAAAATGCAACATTTTTAACTTCAAAAATGCAAAAAAATCATTTTTCTTAAAAATAGCTTGTGACTTTTTATTGACAGACGCAATATTTTGTGATAAAATAGGGTATATATTTTTTCAGGAGGATCACTAGGATGAAAAAGGTAATCAAACTTTTGGCACTTTCACTTGCAATGATGTTTGTAATTGCATGCCTTCCCGCATGCTCCGCATCTGACAAGGTAATCATTGCGACAGATACAACATTCGCTCCCTTTGAGTTCATGGGAGAGGACGGCAACTATGTCGGTATCGACATTGAGCTTCTCGCAGCTATCGCACAGGATCAGGGCATTACATACGAACTTCAGCCTCTCGGATTTTCTGCAGCAGTAGCAGCTCTTGAGTCAGGTCAGGCTGACGGCGTTATCGCAGGAATGTCTATCACTGATGTAAGAAAAGAGAAGTACAACTTCTCCGATCCTTACTATGACAGCGGTGTTGTTATGGCTATCGCAGCTACCAACAACGACGTAAAGGGCTATGAGGATCTCAAGGGCAAGACCGTCGCTGTAAAGTCCAGCACAGAGGGACAGACCTTCGCTGACTCTATCAAGGACAAATACGGCTTTGAGGTTCAGGTATACAACGAGTCCGGCATGATGTACGAGGCAGTCAAGAGCGGAAACGCTGTTGCATGCTTTGAGGATTACCCTGTTATGGGATACGGAATTTCCCAGGGTAACGGACTGAAGATGGTTACAGAGATGGAGAAGGGTTCTTCCTACGGCTTTGCAGTGCTGAAGGGAGCAGGCAACGATGAGCTCGTTACAAAGTTCAACGCAGGCCTCGCAAACATCAAGGCAAACGGCAAGTATCAGGAGATCCTTGATAAGTACATCAAGACCAACTGATCAGACTCTGTTCGTTTTTATCTATCCAAAGGGGAGTTGCATGCTCCCCTTTGAATTGCGTTATATGAGGTTTTGTTATTATGGGTTTGTTTGCAGGATTTGATTTTGCAAGAGTCATAAAGCTGCTCATAGAGGGTATGGGAACGACGATAGCCGTGACTGTATGCTCACTTGGGATAGCTTTGGTGATAGGATTGCTTTCATGTCTGGCGGGAATGTCAAAGATAAAGCCGCTGTCATGGATATCAAAAATATATATCTGGATCATCAGAGGAACACCGTTTATCGTTCAGCTGTTTGTAATATACTTCAGTATACCGCAGCTGATGCGTATACCGTTTCCGGGATTTAAGATCACGCCCTTTATAGCGGCAATGATCACACTTGCACTCAATGCAGGTGCATATATCTCCGAGATCTTCCGCGGCGGTATCTCTGCAATAGACAAAGGACAGATGGAGGCGGCAAGATCGCTTGGCCTTTCAAAGTCCCGTGCCATGATCAAGGTCATTCTTCCCCAGGCGTTCAAGATCAGCGTGCCTTCACTGTGCAACCAGTTTATCATTACGCTCAAGGACTCGTCACTTGCCTCGACCATCTCTCTCAACGAGATCGTGTTCAAGGGAAAGCTGTACGCAGATTCGACCTTCCAGATGTTTGCTACTTACATAATGATAGGTGTAGCATATCTGATCATTATCACTATACTCTCTGCACTGATAAAGATGATAGAAAGGAGACTTGACGTTGGCAATAAAGGTTGATGTAGTAGACCTTCATAAGTCATTTGGCTCGCTCAAGGTACTAAACGGTATCAACTTCCAGGTTGAGGACGGCGAGGTAGTATGTCTGATAGGTCCTTCAGGTTCAGGAAAGTCGACTATCCTCAGATGCCTGAACAAGCTTGAAAAAGCAACCAGCGGCACCATAGTCGTAGACGGCCATGAGATCACAGCCAGGGGCATTGATATAAACAAGGTCCGTCAGAAGATAGGCATGGTTTTCCAGCAGTTCAATCTCTTTCCTCATTTGAGTGTATGTGAGAATATCATGATGTCTCCGGTAGACCACGGTCTCATGACAAAGGCAGGTGCAAAAGAAACAGCCTGGTCCCTTCTTGACAGAGTTG
>JAZNOK010000102.1:0-7370 GCA_045580775.1 Eubacteriales bacterium | reverse complement strand
GGCTACGCTCGAGGATGACAGGGCGGATGAGGCTTCTCGCATAGCCTTACTTGACCCATCCGCCTGTTCCTGCGTTACTTTATAAAAAACGACGGAACGGTATTATTACATCAACACCGTTCCGTCTCAAAACTGTTCCATATTAAATTTTAAATTAACCTTTCTTTACTTGACCTTTCGGGGTCTTTATTTATTTTCAAGGTTTTTTTGTTAGTTCATTGGCTTTCACTCTATATAAATTCAATCACTGTGAAGGTTCTACGCACATCAATTTCCCTTAGTCTGCTGGATGCCGCTTGTAATAAGTTCTGTTATGCCTTTTGGCACTATATCATCCGTGACACTTTTGATGCGACTTTTTGATGAGTTTGTAGGTGTATGAGTACCGACTTACCTTCTCATCGGACCGTACCTCCGAATATTTCTTTTCAAGTGAATTTTCCGACTTGTTCGGATGCGATGCTGTTCATTGGACTGCTCCTCCGTTTTCATTCTTTACAATGTAGGTGGCCGAGTAGTTTTTTATATAGCATTTTCGCACCTGCCTTTCGGCTCAAGTGATGCCTTAGTTTGGTTGTGTTGGCCTGTGATATCGAAACCTTCATTTTTCAGACACGCGGACCGTTTCGATCTCTTTGTGCTTCCGCACGCCTAATTTAGTTGTACTTTGGAGTATACCTCATTTTTTCACTTGGTTGTGTTTAGAACTTTGGCGAAACTTTCATTTCTCAGACACGCGGACCGTTTCGATCTCTTTGTGCTTCCGCACGCCTAATTTAGTTGTTCTTTGGAGTATACCTCATTTTTTCACTTGGTTGTGTTTAGAACTTTGGCGAAGCCTTCATTTCTCAGACACGCGGATCGGTTCGCTCTTTGTGCCTCCGCACGCCTCACTGCTCAGATCTTTGGTCTGTACCTCTCTTTCCTTTCTGCTTTTGTGTTTTCTTCTCTGTGACTACATTGTAGCATACCCCATATTGTTTGTCAAGAGGTTTTTGAAAAAAAGTTGTATAAAGTTTCTAAGTAAATGCGTTTCGTGTCAAAAAATATGTGCAAAGTGCATAAAAACTAAAGCTAAAATCGGATGGCTCGGGATCGCATGATCAGAGCCGATTGTTTACCTTTCACAAAAAACCTACCGTTTTTTTCACGGTAGGTTTTTGTTTTTATTGATTTTTTACAAATGTTTTTGCTTTGGTAATTTTTCACTAGGAAAAGAACACCTCAGCCGAGCTGATATCCACCTTGTATACCATATTTGAGCCCTCGAGCATAACGTAGGTCACGGTCTTTTTTGCGTTTGAGTCTGATGCGTTGTCAGCCGAAGTGTCCGCATCAGCCAAAGCCGTATTGCCGGATGCTGTGTCCGCGGCGGTGTCCTGAGCTGCGGGAGCTTCTGTTTTTCCTATATAATATGACAGCTCACGCTCGATCACAGTAGACCCTCCGATGGATGTGGCATCTGCGGTGGCAGAGTCTACCTTTACGTTATATTTGACGGTTACACGTGTTCTCTGCTCAGGCAACAGACCGTATGCAGAGAGCTCTGAGTCCTGTGCGTTGTGATCGACACAGTCGCTAAGTGACGGAAAGGCAAGAGCCGCGGCTATCTTTTCGGCGGTTGCCGTCTCGAGCTTGGCAGCTGCTCCGTTGATGTTTGTGTGAGTCCATACCGTCTCCGAGTCCTCGGTGCCTTGCTCGAGCTTGAGCTCGGTCGATTGTCCGGGGAGGACTGCAGAGATCAGGCTGATATCTTCCGCATTGACTGTCGGGGTGGTATCCTTCTTTAGAAGATCATACAGTTCCCCTGCAAAAAGCTCACGGAAGTCAGCGGATACCATGTACACCTTGTCATGGCCGCTTGCCGTCATGTAGTAGGTGTCGGAGTGTTTGTTGTAGTCTCCTATATTGTAGGTGAGCGTTCCGCCTGCACTGAGTGTAACCTTAATTACATGCAGAGGCTCGTCCAGTCCGTACTCGGCACTCTTTGTGTCAGCGTCAAAAGCCCGCTGTGCACGAATGCCCGAGAGGGCACTTGTGATGTCTCCCATAGCCTCGGGGTCTACAGGAAAGCTCGCGTCAGCTGTATAGCTCCATACCTCCGACGATAGAGAAAAGGAATACTCTGCCCCGCCGTTTGTGAAGCTGACAGCCACGATGCTGTCCTCTTCAATGCTGTTGACGCTGACATAGGTGTCCTCGGCTGTCGTGTCCGTACTTTCGCTTTCATCAGGGAAGCTCGATGAGACCGCCAGATACGCCGCGATCAGACCGACGAGCAGCAATGCCATTACGATCATTGTGATTTGTTTGTTTTTCAATCTGTACCTCCTGAAAGTGTCAGTTGGATCTTCTTCTCATCCATACAAAGAGTCCGATACCGATGAAGGCGATCGGAATGACACCGATGAGAAGCACTCCCCACAGGGATGCGGAGGACTCGGAGACATTGAGATAGGAGTCACCGATCTCTACCGTGTGCACAGAAATAGTCTCGGCAATTCCGCACAGTCCGCTGACAGCAGAGGTAAAGACATCGCACGCACCTGTGCCCGAGCCGTCGTAGTTTTCCTGAACCATATAGTAGTCAGATGCCAGCCACACGACATTACCCGCACCCTCGCACTCTACGAGCACTCCGAGAGCAAAAGGACCGTCGGTGTCGCCTTCCTGCTTTGTTGCAAAGTTCTTGTCCGTTGTATCAAAGCCTGTTTTCTTTGCGAATGCTTTGTCGGATGTGGAGAGCAGGACGGTGCCCTTCATGTTTTCGGGCATAGTGGGTGCGAGCTTCATTGCGTGAGCATAAGGCATGTATATGTTTGTCAGACCTGCCACCATTTCATGCTCGCCCGGCTCTGCGATGATCTTGATCGGGGAGCCTGAGTATGAGGCGGGATCTCCCTCAATGACCAGGCTCATATTGTTGTCTATACCGTATGCAGCGGCAAGACGGCTGAAGTTTTGGTAGCCCGCCATTGCGTAGTATGACATGACGACCAGATCTCCTCCGCCCGCTACATAATCGCACAGCACGGACAGCTCCCCTTCGCTGAGGTCTCTTGACAGTCCCGTGATGATCACCAGATCCGCATCTTCGGGAACAGAGCTGAGCTCTGACGTTGTGCCTCCGAGCTCAAGTGACTCTTTTGTGAGAGTGAGCTTCTGTGTACGGTAGTTTGCGAGCTTGAGCCATTCGGTCAGCTCTGAGTTGAGCTCCGGCTCATCGTGCCCTGACAGAAGATAAACGTTCGGGATGTCCTCCATCGTGACATAGTCAATACCGGAAGCGACGGCGTTCTCCCCGGCGAATATCTGAGTACCCTCGAGAGCCTGACCGTAGTATTGGTAGTACATCTGATAGTAATACTCAAATGTAGCCGAGTCAACCTTCCCTCCCAGCTGTTCGCAGTAGATGTAGTACACCTCGCTTGAAGGTACGACCTTGGATCTGTCGGCACTTTCGATGATGAGGCTGTTGTTTGAAACAGCATCTTCGGTGTACTTCTCGGTGAAGGTCGGCTGTTTTGCAGGGTCTACCTTTTCGACTTTGATATGGCTGTTCATATCCGAATAGCGGTCGAGCACCTCGCTCAGGTACGGATCCTCTGCCCCTTCCTGAGCTATGTGATAAACGGTGACATCCTGTGTGAGCAATTCTATGAAGTTTTCTGTCTTTTCGTCAAAGGTGAACATGCTCTGTGCGGTCGTGTCGAGCTTGATATACTTTGACGGGAAGGAGTTGATAATGAGGTTGACGACGATAGCTGCGGCAATTACAATAACGGTCAGCACCGCAGAATAAGCCCCCGCACGTGCTCCGTCTCTGATCTTGATCTTCTGCATCTTATATCCCTCCTCAGTTATATCTCTTTCGCTCGAATGATACAACACTCAGATAGAGGCATACAGCCATGATACTGATATAATATACAACAGCACTCAGATCGAATGTACCGACAGAGAAGCTGTAGTAAATGTCGTATATAGAGAGCTTTTCTATGCATTTAGCAAACAACCCTTCAAATGACGCCTTGTCCCTGACAAACATGAATACCACAGCGATCTCAGCAACAAGGCCGAAACAGCCGGCTATCCAAATATCGCGGCAGAGCCAGTACACGCACGCACCGACAAGCACACTTACCAGAGTAAAGGCGATCACGCTTGCCAAGGGGGAAGTGGGTATCATGGATGCCAGAGCACTCATGAAGTAGCACAGCAGTACAACAATAAAGCTGACGACCGCCGCGATCACCTGGCTCTCGGTCAGAGATGAGATGAAGATACCGAGCGAGAGCAGAGCACCGCCCAGCAGCAAAAATCCGAAAATACAGCTGTAGGTAGCAGCGTAGTTGACCTCACCGAACATACCGAGTATGGGCGGATAGATACAGATGATCGCCATAGGAATGAAGAATACCGTATACAGAGCGGCGAACTTTCCCACTACTACGCTCGCAGAGCTGATAGGCAGAGAATACAGAAGCTGGTCTGTTCTCTGATGCTTTTCCTCCGCGATACATTTCATTGTGACTACAGGTACTATCAGCATAAAAATGAAGGAAGCGTTCTGCAGAGCATACTCAAGCTGCGAATATCCCCCTCTGAGGTTTGTCGCATAGCAGAAAATTCCGCAGAACAGGAGCAAAAACGCCCCGAACACATATCCGTGCATGTTTGAAAAGTAAGAACGCAGTTCTTTTCTGAATATAGTAAACATATCTGCCACCTCCGTCAGCTGAACAGCGGACGGTAATCATCGTCCGAGCCGCCTTCTTCATTGTTGTCATCGCCGCCGCTCTGACTGTCGTCCTGCTCAGGCTGTGAGGTGATCTGCTCGATGGGCTGAGCAGTCTCACGGTCCTTATTTTGTGCGTTTTCTGTCAGCGATATGAATATATCCTCAAGCGACATGACCTTGGGTATCATAGCAGTCACGCATATACCGCCTGCGACGAGCTTTTGCCAGACCTGCTCGCGGATATCCAGACTCTCATGATAGGTGAGAGTGGCTTTGCACTTGCCGACACCGGTATCTTCGCAGTGGCATTCGAGTATTCCCTCGACAGAACTGAGAATGGCACTCAGCCTGTCTTTTGTGGTTTTGCACTCAAGCTCCAGAGTTACTTTTGTGGAATAGGTGTCGAGCAGCCCCTGCAATGTGTCATTGGCTACAAGGCGGCCCGCCGTGATGATCATCACACGGTCGCATACAGCATAGATCTCCTGCATGATGTGGCTGGAGAGAATAACCGTGTGGTTTTCGGAAAGAGACTTGATCAGCTCACGGATCTCGATTATCTGAATGGGGTCGAGACCTACCGTCGGCTCGTCGAGAATGATGACCTCGGGATTTCCGAGCATAGCCTGTGCTATTCCGACACGCTGACGGTATCCCTTTGACAGGTTTTTGATGAGGCGGTTATGAACAGCCCCGAGATCTGTCAGATCTATTACCTCGTCTATCTGCGAGTAGAGCTCCGAGCCTCTGAGGCCTTTCGCTCTTCCGACAAAGTCAAGATACTCCGTTACCTTCATGTCGAGGTAGAGCGGAGGCTGCTCGGGAAGATAGCCGATGCATTTTTTGGCGTTTATGGGATCATGCAGGATGTCATGGCCGTTTATCGTAACACTGCCCTCGCTTGGTGCCAGACACCCGGTGATGATGTTCATCGTGGTACTCTTGCCCGCTCCGTTCGGACCGAGAAAGCCGTAAATATGCCCACGCTCTACGGTGAAGCTGATTCCGTGAAGTGCCCGGAAGCTGCCGTAGCTCTTTTTCAGGTTTTTTACTTCGATCAAAGGATTACACCCCTTCTATAAAAATTATTTTCCGCCATGCATTTTACCCTATGATTGTGACGGTCGTATGACGAAGGGGAACTTTTTTAGAAAAAAACACAAAAAAACCGCCCCCGACTGTGAACAGTCTGTGATTTATGAGAAAAACATCTTGCTTTTTTTCTTGCTTTGTGCTAACATATACGGTGTATCTGTATCTTGAATGCAGAAAATCAGTTTACAAAAGGATGTCAATTATGAAAAAGAAATCACTTATCAGCATTATGGCACTCATAGTTGCATGCTCCTCTATATTTACGGGCTGCGGCAAGAGTGACTACGATTTTGAGGCAAACGACCTGTCAGCTTACATCACGCTTCCCGCAGATGCGAAGGACCGTGACTACAAGGCAGGACTCACGCTCAAGGACGTTCCCACCGAGAAGGATATCGAGGATGAGATAGCAAAGACGCTTAAGGAATTTGCAGAGGAAGTGGACCTCGGCGAGGACGCAGCGGTAGAGGACGGAGACGATCTTGTTATCGACTACGTCGGAAAGTACAAGGCAGACGGAAAGAACAGCGACGGTACCGAGTACAAGGCAGGCGATGCTTTCAGCGGCGGTACAGCTACCGACTCCAAGCACACAGTAGACCTTGAGAACAGCTCGTTTATCGACGGATTTGACAAAGGTATGATAGGAATGAAGGCGGGCGAGACAAAGGATCTGAACCTTACCTTCCCGAAGCCTTATACAAACAACCCCGATCTTGCAGGAGTAGAGGTTACATTTACAGTTACCGTAGACAGCATCAAGAGAACAAAGCTCCCTGAGCTTACAGACCAGCTTGTAGCAGACAACCCCGATGAGTTTGAGAACATGTCTACAGCAGCTGAATACAAGGAGCATGTAAAGGAGCACCTTACAGAGGAGAGCGATACCGAAAACAAGAAGGCAATCATCAATGCCGCATGGAAGTACATCCTCGACAACGCAACCTACACAGGCACATATCCCGAAGGTGTTCTTGACAGCTACATTCAGACGTATATGGACTACTACGAGCATACAGTAGCGGCAAATGACGATATGCATCTCAAGGATTATGTAAAGAAGAAGGGTCACGACTCTATAGAGGCGTTCAAGACCGCTGTAGTAAAGCCCGAGGCAGAGACCGCACTCAAAGAGAAGCTGGCACTTTATTCAGTAGCCAAGCTCGTCGGTGTTACCGTAACCGCGGATGATATAAAGGCATACGCAAAGGACTACTACGAGAAGAACATCGAGCCCAGCATCCAGTTCTATGAGGCATATATGGGCATAGGCAGCTTCAATGATTATTATTCACAGATCAAGGACGACGTCGATACAAAAGAGAGTCTGCTCTTTGACAAGACATTTGAGCTTCTTACCGGAATAGAGAAATAATATACATGATCAAAGGCGTTGTATCCGCAAGGATGCAACGCCTTTTGCCTGTCTGTTTTTGTTGTCAAAGTCCCCTCCCGACTGTCATGGACGAGCGAGGCTCTGTGCGAAGCCCCACCCCCGCCTGTCATGGACGAGGGAGGCTCTGTGCGAAGCCCC
>JAZNOK010000101.1:0-2898 GCA_045580775.1 Eubacteriales bacterium | reverse complement strand
AGTGCCTCACCGATGACGGTAAGGAGTGGTACGGTGTTATCACCATAATTGCATGCTACTGTGCCGGTGCTTCCATCATCATGTGGCTCGGTGAGAAGATAAACGAGAGCGGAATAGGAAACGGAATTTCCATTATCCTTTTTGCTAACATCGTTGCAGGCGGTCCCGGACTTATCGGTACTGTTATAGATACCTTCAAGGATAATATCAACAAGATCATCGAGGGCGACTACCTTGGTATTCTGTGGATATTCCTTACCCTTGTTGTTATCGCGGCAGTATGTGCTGCAGTAGTATTTGTAGTATTCATCACTGACAGTGAGCGTAAGCTTCCTGTTCAGTACGCAAAGCGCGTGGTCGGCAGAAAAATGTATGGCGGCCAGAGTCAGAACCTTCCTATAAAGCTTAACATGTCGGGCGTTATGCCGATAATCTTCGCTTCGTCGATTATCTCTCTGCCCGTCACTATCATGCAGTTTGCAGGGGTTTCCCAGACAAACTTCTGGTACAAGCTTTTCTCTCCGACTTCTGCCGTTTATATCATACTCTTCTTTGTTTTGATCATTGCCTTTTCATATTTCTATATAGCAATATCATTCAATCCTCAGGAAGTATCGAACAATATTCAAAAGAATGGCGGTTTTATTCCCGGTATTCGTCCCGGCAGACCTACAGCAGAGTATATTACCAAGGTCCTCTCCAAGGTAACACTCATGGGTGCTATGTTCCTTAGCATTATCGCTGTAGTACCTATGATCGCAAATGCGATCAGCGGAAATGCCCTCGCAGGCATAGCGTTCAGCGGCTCTTCGCTTCTTATCGTAGTAGGAGTTGCTATCGAGACTGCACGTGAGATAGAGGCACAGATGACAATGCGTCATTACAAGGGCTTCCTCGAATAATCGCCGTATCGGAGGAAAAGCATGAAAATTATTTTCTTAGGAGCACCCGGTGCCGGAAAGGGCACACAGGCGGAGCTTGTCTCCAAGAAGCTTGATATTCCGGCTATCTCCACAGGAGCCATCATACGTGCAGCTATAAAGGGCGGCACAGAGATGGGACTGAAGGCACGTGCATTCACCGAGCGTGGTGAGCTTGTACCTGACGAGGTCGTAATAGGAATAATCAAGGAGAGACTCGCTGAGGATGATTGCAAAAACGGTTTTATCCTCGACGGTTTCCCGAGAACAGTACCTCAGGCAGCTGCCCTCGATGAGATGGGCGTGTCGATAGATCTCGTAGTTGAGATCGAGGTACCTGGCTCTGAGATCGTAGAACGCATGAGCGGCAGACGTGTGTGTGCAGCATGCGGAGCTACCTTCCACACTCAGTACCTTCCTTCCGCTGACGGCGACAAGTGCGACAGATGCGGAGCGGAGCTTACTATACGTCCTGACGATATGCCTGAAGTCGTTCTTGACAGACTCAAGGTGTATCATGAACTTACCGAACCTCTGAAGGAGTACTACGGCAAGGCGGGAATACTCAAGGTAGTAAGAGGCCAGGAGAAGGTAGAGGACACAACAGCTCTTACCTTCCGAGCAATTGGGGTAAACTAATAAGAAATGATACGACTGAAGAATTCGGCACAAATAGCATTGATGAGAGAAGCCGGCAGAATAACCGGCGAGGCTCTTCTCGTAGCTGAGGAAAGCATACGTGAGGGCATCAGTACAAAAGAGATCGACACGAAAATTCGCGAGTATATCGAGAAATGCGGGGCAAAACCCTCGTTTCTCGGATACGGCGGATTCCCCGGGTCTGCATGCATCAGCATAAACGACGAGATAATACACGGTATCCCTTCCGAAAAGCGAATACTCAAGGAGGGAGATATCGTATCAGTCGATGTCGGTGCTTTTAAGGGCGGATTTCATGGGGACGCGGCAAGGACGTTTGGTGTTGGCAGGATATCCCGAGAAGCGGCTGAACTTATCAGAGTGACACAGGAGTGTTTCTTTGAGGGTGTTTCGAGGATAAAGCCTGACGCCAGACTGGGAGATGTCGGCCATGCGATCTCACGTCACGCCGAGAGCCACGGCTACGGTGTAGTGAGACAGTATGTCGGACACGGCATAGGGGCGGCACTTCATGAATCTCCCGATGTTCCGAATTACGGAACAGAGGGCAGAGGACAGAGACTTGTAGCGGGCATGGCTATTGCCGTTGAGCCTATGATAAACGCAGGCTCAGCTGAGGTGAAAGTCATGGCTGACGGTTGGACTGTGAAAACAGCCGACGGATCGCTTTCTGCACATTATGAAAACACGGTGATCATAACCGAACAAACAAACATACTCACAACGCTCATTTAGTCGAATTTGTGCAAAACCGATAAGGAGTGATTATTCTGCCAAAGGATGATGTTATTGAATTTGAGGGTGTTGTAACCGAGGCTCTGCCCAGTGCCACCTTCAAGGTTAAGCTTCCGAACGGCCACATAGTGACCGCACATATATCCGGAAAGCTAAGAATGAATTATATCCGTATTTTGCCCGGTGACCGTGTTACTGTTGAGGTATCGGTATATGACCTTAACAAGGGACGCATTACCTGGCGTATGAAATAACTCGAAAGGAAGATTACAGAAATGAAAGTTAAGCCTTCCGTAAAGAAGATTTGCGAAAAGTGCAAAATCATCAAGAGAAAAGGTAAAGTAATGGTAATATGCGAAAACCCCAAGCACAAGCAGAGACAGGGTTAAGCATACAAAACCACAACAAACGACAAATACCAAAGGAAAGGGTGAAATAACAGTATGGCTCGTCTCGCCGGTGTTGATATTCCGAACAACAAGCGAGTTGAGATAGCTCGCACTTATATTTACGGTACCGGACTTAAGAGTTCAAAGGACATTCTTGCACAGACAGGAATAGATAGCGACACTCGTGCAAGAGA
>JAZNOK010000100.1:0-65491 GCA_045580775.1 Eubacteriales bacterium | reverse complement strand
TATAGTAGGCAGAGTAGATTTCGTTGAATATCATACGTCCGCCTCCTCAATACCGTACATACAATACATCTTTTCAATATCGCTCTTGAATTGGTTTTCAAGAGTTCTGTTAGAAAAATGAAGCTCCGTAATTCTGCATATAAAGGTTCTTATCCAGGGAATCATTTCGCTTGTATCATAAACGTCCGCAGAGAAACGATATGTATGCTCATCGATCTTCTCCACAGATCCTATACGCTTTTCTCGTTCAAGCCTACGAGCGATATGATCCTCGTTTTTGCCGATCTTAACAGTGAATTCGACATGTTCGGTACGTTCCTTTCCGTATCTATCCCTCTTTGCGGTAACACCCCACATTTTCGATTGCATCTCATCGAGTTCTGCTCTTAATTCATTAAATCTGGGAGTAGGCCCCAATATTTTAGCATCAGATAGATAGTCAATACGAAAAGACTTGATTGCATTGAAATCCGGTTGATATGCAAGAAGGTGCTGCCTGCCGTTTTGAGTGCTTATAAAAATACGTAAAGGAATGATTCTGTTTTCTCTTGGCTCATCGGCACGACGGCTCATATTATTAACGGTAATAACGCTTTTCTCTCGCATAGCCTTAAATAATGTTGCCATAATATTGCTATCCATCGCCGAAGTGATATAGTGATGCTTAAAGCTGAATTTGTCATCTTGTTTCGTTTGCTTATCAAGCAAGAAGGAACCAATAACACCACACGGAGTGATCTCAGAATAGAAGTTTAGTGCATCGGTTATATCAGGGAGTGTAACGTCTTCAGTACGTCGATAAAGCATCTTCCGACCGACCTTCTCATATACAATAATACCTTGTGCTATATATTCTTTTAACTTCTTTCTAATGGTGGATTCATCAAATACCATAGGGGATTCAAAGACGCAAAGATATTCATCTATCTGTTCAAGTATTTCGGGCAGAGATAAAACGATCTCAGGAGAATGAAGAATATCAAACAAGATAAAATGCAGTGTGATATCTCCGTCGGTAAAACTCTTGGCTTTAAGTGCTTTATAAAAAGGGTTGTGTTGGGATACACGGCTATCAATAGAAATGAACACATTTTTGCCTTCAGGAGTGCGGACAAAGCTCATATAGTCCCCGAGCCAACTCTCCATCCTGCGACGCTCGTCGTCATAGGAACGTGCACTTTTCTTATTGTATTCATCTCTGCTCTTGAATCCATAAACATAGAATTCACGCATATAGCTTCGTACCTTTTCAAAGTTTTTTATCAGTTCACTATACGATGACAATGTGTTCACCTCCCATAGATAAAGTAAAATACATGAATTATGCCCTAATATTGGTATTATACTACAAAAATCCATAAAGGGCAATTGTTGGAGCAAAAATCTATTTGATGTCTTTTCTTCGTTTACTGCAAATGGGATTTTGCGTTACGAATACGCCCCTGCTTCTTGCAAAAAAACGTCACAATAGTGAGCATTGTTTTTTTCGTGATACAATTAAACAGGTTGTCCAAAATACGGTTGCAAACGCTTTTGAGACAGCCTGTTTTTTTATTATTCTTGATCGGTGCTGTTCACTTTTTGCGGTAACGCAGACAGCACATTTCGTCTCCCTTGGCGATACACTTCGGAAGGTCAAGTACAGCGGAGTAGGACTCGCCTATTCCATGGTCTCCGCACATCGCTATATCACACAGCATCGCTATATCTTCATCAGAACATCCTGCCTTCTGCCACGCTTTGACAAGCGGACAGTAATGAAAATCTATCGAAAGCTTGTCATCTGAGCACTCAAGTATCTTCATCTCAAATACCAGCTGTGCGGGCTTTGTAAAGAGAGTCTTTCTCAACCCCTTTAGACTGTCGGTTTTTCCCTTTCCCACAAGATCTTTGCCCTGTGACAGACCGCAGCGTCTGACAGCGGCACTTCCAAAATCGCGTGGATCAAGTCCCCTCTTTCTTGCCTCATCGCAAAGCAGATACAGCCAAAAAGCTCTATGCTCGAGCTGTGCACGAATTGCCTGAAGAAGTCCGTTTTTATACTTAGGGTCATTTTTTACTTTGCTCATGATAATGCTCCTTTTTTTGATTTATATGGAGACATCGGTATCCGATGCCTTGTACTCACACAAAATGTCCATTACATCCTTACTGTAAATATTACTGCCAAACAACTCTCCACCCGGACCGAATGACAAACACCGCAGATCTCTCGGGTCCTCTATGTACGGGTTTTTGAGTGAGGTATGAATAAAATACTCGCTGAGATACTTTTTTGCATTGCCCTCACAAAATACCACATTTCCCTCATTTTCCCGGATACCCATACCGTGAAAGCTGCGTAGAAGCTCTCTCGTTTTATTGTTATACGGATTGTCATGATCGGAGCTGACCAACCATGCAGGCTGCACTCTGATGGGAATGTCTCTGCTTTGTATCATAGAAGCAAAGTTCCTTACCGCATCAACAGGTATCGTCTCTTGGTGGAATGCATCTACCGACAAAAGAATATCATTGACCCCGCACTCGGAAAGGCCGTCAGCCACATAAGCCAAGTGATCTGCGTCCTTTGTAAAGTAACCGTTTGTAATAACAACACGCCTATCTACACCTGCATCACGAGCGGCACGGTGAATACCGAACACCGCCTGAGGGTAGAGCAACGGCTCACCTCCAAAGGTCATGACCTCATTTATCCTATACTCTGCCGCGATCCTTATTACCGCATCAGCCGCAAAGACGGGATCTATATGCTCAGCACCGGAGACACGCCCTCCCTCTGAGCAATGACGGCACCGCCCTGTGCATGAATAAGTAATGACAAATTCAAGCTTTTTTAAATTCTGAAGATGTTTATTCATACACACCCACCGCAAAAACACACGAAATATACTTGATTTGTAAGTTGCACTTTTATTTTATCATTAATTTCCTCTTTTCTCAACCCCCTTTCTCATGAAACACAAGTTTTTTAAATCACTATCATACAGCAATAAACAATTCTAAAAAGCTAACTGTGATAACGTAAATAAAATACCTTTCCGTTGTAAATAATACTCAATGTAAGGATGTGATAATTACGCAACAGATATGGTATGATGAAAAGAAGCGGATAATGCGAAATCCTCTGCAAGAGAATATCATCACGGATGTGCTGGTGGTCGGAGGCGGTATGGCGGGAATACTGTGTGCATATATGCTCAAACGTGCAGGGGTGGACTGTGTACTGATAGAAGCAGGAAGACTATGCGGTGGTACAACTGCCAAAACCACAGCTAAAGTAACATTTCAGCACGGGCTGATATATGAAAGGCTGATAGAAAGCATTGGCAAAGAGAAAGCAGGCATGTATCTCGATATACAGAAGAAAGCATGCGAGCAGTATTCTGTGCTCAGCCGAGAGATCCGGTGTGATTGGGAAAACAAAGCATCCTATGTTTATTCGCTATCAGACCGCCGCAAGCTTGAAGAAGAAACAGCAGCACTGAACAGTCTTGGAGTTGGTGCGTGCTTTTGCGAGGAGGTAGATCTGCCGATCAAAACGGCAGGTGCTGTAATGGTCAAAGACCAGGCTCAGATAAATCCACTCAAGCTTGCTTTTGGACTTGCAGAAGGTCTGACAGTATATGAAAACACACCTCTACGCATCCTTGGGCATAACAAAGCTATTACAGACAGAGCAGAGATCAGATACAGAGCGGTTGTCATCGCAACACACTTCCCCCTTATAAATAAACACGGAGCATACTTTCTGAAGATGTACCAGCATCGTTCGTATGTACTTGCACTTGACGGATGCAAATTGCCTGATGGCATGTACGTAGATGAAAACGAAAAAGGACTGTCATTTCGAAACTACGGCAGTGTTCTGTTGCTCGGAGGAGGTTCGCACCGTACAGGAAAGCCGGGGGGATCTTATCAGGAGCTGGAGGAATTTGCTCATATCCATTATCCTACAGCCGATCTGATAGGAAAATGGGCAACGCAAGACTGTATGACTTTAGATAAGATGCCCTATGTCGGACGGTATTCTAAAAGCACCCGAAACATGTATGTAGCGACAGGATTCAACAAATGGGGCATGAGCTCATCTATGGTTTCAGCCATGCTCCTCTCAGAGTTGATATTGGGAAAGCAGAGTGATTACGCTTCGCTGCTCTCCCCCTCAAGAAGCATGCTGCATCCACAGCTCGCCGTAAACGCCGTCGAATCGGCTATCAACCTACTCACTCCCACAGTTCCCCGATGTCCTCACTTGGGGTGTGCTTTGAAATATAACAGAGCCGAGCATTCCTGGGACTGTCCATGCCACGGTTCACGCTTCACTTCATCAGGGAAACTGATAGAAGGTCCTTCAATGCATTCTCTAAAAAGCAAAAAAGCTGACACGCACAGCTAAACTTGAGCTATATAAAATGCGGCACCCTCCGTTCGGATGGTGCCGCTACGTTATTTGTTATCTAAAAAAGCGATCTGAATGTCTCACGATCCGTCAATGCAAGCGTCAATATAACAGCAATACTGCCGCACAAATCAAGCTTGCCGCCGTGGTTTTCTTCCGGGCGTGCCGTGTTTTCAAGTAAAAACCGGACATCGCACGGATATCAAAAGTCACGTCACTATTGTATCGGCAGAGCTATCGGGAGATAGTGTATCCGCGACAGGTGCTTGTGTTCCGACAGTCGGCGGTTCGGTGACTGTATCTTCCGGCGGACTCTGAGTTGCATTCGGAGGTGTCGTTTCGGTAGGATCAGCCTCCTCCGTAGACGCCGGATCGGTATTTTGTGATGTTGTATCGGGAGATGACGTATCCGTCGGCATCACAGGCACGGTCGTTGTATCGGGAGACTGAGTATCCGCCGTCTGTATATCAGGCGTTGTCACAGCCTCTGTTTGTGCCGGTGCGGTAGACTCCGGTATCGGTGTCGGTTCGGTATTCGGCACAGATACAGTCTCTGTAACATCGGTTGTTGCGGGCGGATCATCATACGCTCCGACAGGCTCTTTTTTGTCAGAGTCAGAGGGAGTCGGTATTACATCAGATGTATCGACCGCGGATGTGTTCGGACTATCGTATTTTTCTCCCTCGCCCTCCGCCTGTGTGATCTTCATCTCGACTGAGACCGTCTCTGCATCCTCTATATACTCATCGGAATTGCCATTGTCATAATTGTAGTTTCCTGATGTTCCCCAATTAGGCGTAAATGTAACGACACATGGGAAGGTAAGCGACAGCTTAAAAGAGATGCTCTCTCTCTTCCCGTTCTCGGCGAGCTTGTCATTTCCTATCTGAACTGTGTGATATGTGAGCACAGGAAACGCATCCTGTTCTGCCGTGAGCGTGGATGAATATTCATACACATCTATTATGCAAAATCCGGTAGAAGCCGTATTCTCAGCTCCGAGAGACACGGTTATGTCATATTCCTTCGGGAATTGCTCCTCCTCAGTGCAAACTATTTTTCCATTGACTGTTTGCTCTTTGTTTGTAGTGATCCTCCAATCGAGATCATACTTGGAGGTCTGGATAACTGTGTCATCAGTCATAACATCGCTCGAGAAATGAGCGTATGCCATAACCGCAAGCAACACAAGGCACAACACCATAAAGAGGCATGTCACTGCCATACGTGTCAAAAAGACTTTCTCGCGTATCTTCCCCTTGCCGTCCTTCGGGATATAAAAATATTCATAGTACACCCCTCGCATGCCAGCACCTCCTTCTTGTAGTTTTTCTTGTATTTCATTGCGTCTGTGTATCAAGAGTTTTTTTACAAGGCAACCCGGCCGCACAAAAGCTTTTATGCGGTCGGATTGCCTCCAAACCCTCGCATGAGGGTTTGGGGGCGATCATTAGAATTTAATTATTACTGAATGGGAGTTACTCCAACGTTAAAGTAGATATCAACAAGCTCAAGTATATCGTCCCACGTGATATATCCCTTTCCTACTGCGATCTTGAGATATGCCGCATTGTACAGCTCAAACGCTTCCTCGGTTATGATATCCTCAAAGTCAGCGTATGTATACAGTCCGTAGGTCGCGATATCTTCTGCTATCTTGTCAGGTGTATAGCTGTATGAATCCTTATCAATATCAAATACGTTGAGCAGCTTGTCAAGGTATGCGGATGTAGACAAAATACCGTCGGTAAAGCATGTGAGGTGCTTGTACGATACTACCTCGTATGCCTCAGTGAGAACCACCTGCTTTTCTACCTTTACGAGTTCTGCCGCCGCAACACCGCTCGCATCATCAGAGAGTACAAGGAACTTATGTCCTATATACTCCTCAGCGTTCGTATCGAGAGGCATATATTTGCCCAGAGTAGCATTGTAGAATACGTGCTCGCCGATTATCTTGATAGTCTTTCCATCCGAGAAATAGAGGTAAATTACCTCATGTTCAGCCATCTCACGGTCGTGATTTACAATGTAGGCGATGGGAGCCACATCCATTCTTCCTGTTTCATGGTTCCATACGAGGAGCATTTCTTCTCCTGTGAGAGCATCAACTCTCTTCTCGGTTCCGTCAGCCAACATAACGAGCGTATCCGGGGTAATACATGACTCAGGCTTTGTAAATGCGATATTTACCTTTGTACTGTTTGTAACAGTAGACTGGTTCTCTCCCTTGAACGACCAGCCCGTGATAGGCCATGTTCCCGTAACAGCACTGCTGCTGCCGATCTTTCCGTCGGATGTTACAACGATACCATTAGTAGAATCGGTAGTTATACCAAGAGTCTTTCCTCCGTTTGAAGCAGAAGGAGAATTGAGGCCTGAGGGAGTTCCGAGAGTGATCGTCAGTACCTGTCCCGTGGTATAAGTAACGGTAATGGTAGTGCTGCCTGCAAAGGCATTGTCTGTGCTGGAGTAGCTGATGCTTGTGCTTGCGATGTTACTCTTGAAGCTGAAGCTGTTGCCTGCATCAGTGATGCTCGTAATTGCCTTCATAGGATAGAATTTGTATTTTTTATCCGTTCCTGACGAAACATAGTCTCCTGTAATATCAGAGGAACTTACAGTGATGGTGGCATCGGGAATAGCTGCCTGTTTGACCGAGAGTGTGAGCGGAACCTCGTATGTTCTGGTAACGCTCTTTGCAGTCTTGCTTCCGTCAGGCCCGTAGAAGATATTATCATCTACCGTAAATACAAGAGTATAGTTACCTGACTCGGATAGTGTAACGACACCGTTTGTCGCGGTGAGGGCATTTCCGTTTTCATCTTTGCATACAGCACTAACGGTGTAGTATATTCCGCTGTACTTATATACCTTCATGAGCTTTGTCAGATCAAGGGTCAGCGGTGCATCTCCACTCTGATACAGAGCCTCGATGCCGTTTATATCACCGATAATGTAGCGTGTATCGTCGTCTCCATCCTTAGCTAAGGTCTGATCCCCAAGAGCAAACTCGGGAGTAGGCAGATAGTCACCCTGAACGGTAGAGCTGTGAGTATCATTGCCGGATGTATAACCGTTGTCTACCGTTGTGCCCGAAGGTGCAGTATACAAAGCTCCGTCTACGGTAGTAGAAAGAAGTCCATCCTTGAGCGTCATTTGTACATCGTCCTTCGCTATATATCCGGTCGATGCATTGTCTGTTATATCATCCGAGTTAAAGTCAGCATTCATCGAGATGATACCTGTATTGACGTATACAGCTCCGTTGTGATTGATGTGGTACGCACTGTAGGTATCCTCGAACATAACGTTGAATATCTGAGGTGCATACTCACCGGGTACAGCACTGATATCATTCTCGCAAATGTAGTTGTACTGTTTGAGCGTTCCGTTGAGCACCAGCTTTGTATTATCCGCTGCTCCGTCTGATATAAGTATACCAAGACCCAGAATGCCTCTGCCGTCATTATAGTTTACGGTAACAACATTTGAAAGGGTGTTTGTGCTGCCTGAGAGAATGAGGTTAGCGACCGTTCCTCCGTAGAGTGTGGTATCGGTCAATGTAACGCCGTTTCCTCTGATAGGAGTTGCACAGTTTGCTATATAGCAGTTTTGGATAATACTTCCCGTAGCGTCGATCGCCGCTGTGTAATCCTCCTGAGTTGAATATGCTCCATAGGTATCGTATACATCACCTATGATCACAATGTTGTCCAGGGTTGCGTTTTTGATAATGATGATACCGTGACCCTGCTTTGAATTGTACATATTCATACCGCCCGAAACGTCAAATGTAAAGCCATTTCCGTATACGGTACAGTTGAAGTAGTTTGCATTTCCGCCTGACGCAACCTTGACATTACTCATAAGTACGACATCGGTTCCGTCGATAGAGCCGGAGGCAGAAGTAATATTGTTGCCGTTTACTACCTCGAGGTAAAGCACGGTCGCGATACAGTAATCGTTGTCGGTTATTGTGAGCTTGACAACGCCTGTTCCGTTCATCTTCACAGTCGCCTTCGTCCAATCGGAATTTGATGTGAACGTACCGCCTACACTCATGCCTCCGTCAACAGCCTCGATCGTTACACTGAGTCCGGATGCATCAATGCTTGTGCCGTTTACTGCGGTAAAGAGCGTTCCGAGAGCTACTGTATTGCCGTTTCCTACACGGTAGAGGTATTTGTCTACGTTCGGAAGCTTAACATCAAACTTAACTACAGGGTCAGGCTCATAAACTGTTACTGTTGCCGTGGTAGGCGTGCAGTAATCATTGTCTGTAATTGTGATCTCATACTTACCTACTCCGCTGAAGCTGAGTACCTTGTTCGACCAAATATCAGCATCTCCGACAGTCGCAGTGCCGTCACCCTCGACTGTAGCAGCTGTGATCGTGATGTTGTCTGTGTCGATATCAACATCTGCTTTTGCAAAGAGGATCTCGCCCACTTTTATTGTTGTTCCGATAATTACGGTCTTGTCCTCTCCCGCAAACTTAACTACGGGATCAGGCTCATATACCGTTACTGTCGCTGTAGTTGCGATGCAGTAATCGTTATCTGTTATGCTAAACTCGTATACTCCGACACCGCCGAAGCTAAGTGTCTTTTCGCTCCATACATCTGCATCGCCGATAGTTGCAACATTCTCTCCGTCTACCGTGGTTACGGTGATGGTGATGTTGTCCGTATCAATATCTGCATCTGCGATTGCCGCAAATATGTCGGATACCTTGAGTGTTGTTCCGATAAGTACGGTCTTGTCTGTTCCTTCAAACTTAACTACAGGATCAGGCTCGACTACACTAATAATTACAGAAGTATTCTTGCAGAAGTAATAATCTGTGATCGTTATCTTGATATCGCCCACACCGCTGAGAGCAACACTTCCCTGTGTCCAGTCTGACGCATCGGTAATAAGAGAGGCCTGAGCGTTGCCTTCACCTACAGGAGATACCGTGATCTGAATGTTGTCGTAATCTATCGCTACATCTGCGTTATCAACTGCATAAAACAGCTCACCCATAGTGATCACTGTACCCATGAGATAGCTGTCAGCGACATTCTCTGATACTGAGAACTTGTACACGGAGTCAGCAGTATTTCTGTCAAGAACACTGATACCGTCAAACTCGCCTACAGATACACCGTCAACTGCCCAGCCGTATCCCGCGAAAAGCTGATCAAAAGCTCCGTCAGATAAATAAACCGTACAGTCCGAAGCTGATACATTGTCGAGATTCGGAAGTATGCTGTCTGCTGATACCTTGTGACTGTCAACAGTACCTATAGCCATACCGGAGTAGAGATACTGACCGTCAGCGTAGCTGTTCACATCCAGGCTTGACGCTACGTGGCAATTAGTCATAGCGGACGAGCTGTATGTTCCGAGATATCCCATAACACCGCCTACAAAGCAGCCCGAATCTCCTTCAACAGCACCAATGGTATTGGAGCTGTCGATCGTAATATTTGAAAAAGAGAAGTTGCTTTCAAAAGAAGCACTGTAACCTCCCTTGTCCCATCCGACGATTCCTGCCGCAGCGGCCTCTTTGGTATGTATATCGCAGTTGATAACTGCAATATTCTCAAAGGTACAGCTGCCTGATGCGTAAGCTGCCACGCATCCGATATCGGTGTACTCTCCTACAGCAGTAAAGCCGTCGATAACAAGGTTCTTTACTGTTGCATCCTTGAGATGTCCGAACAGACCCATAGCCGCACTGTAATCCGTCCCATTGTAAACACCGTTCATCATTGATGTGTTCTGATATATATTGGAAATGGTGTTGCCGTTTCCGTCAAAAACTCCCGAGAAAACTCTGTCAGAGTCAAAATAGGAGCTCTGTGCGTCATATCCGATAGGATAGAACTGCAGTTTTCCATCGACTAAAACTCCGTCTGCTCCCATGTCAATATCAGCCAAAAGCTTCACGTACTTTCCGCTGAAGCTCTCACCCTCAGCGACGCACTTGCCAAAGTACGCCAGGTCATCTCCGTCAGCTATAAGGTATGGGGAAGCTTCGGTTCCCTCACCAGAGAGCATATCGGAAACTCCACCCTGCCATACAGACGTATGATCGGCAGCTGATACTGCACTCGTCATGGCAACAGAAGCGAAAACCAAAAGGGATAAAACAATAAATAGTAATGATCTCTTAGTCCTGTTCATTTCCTTCTCCTAGTAATTATTTTGCTAATAATCAGCAATCAAAGAGCACAAACAGCTTGTGCTCTTTGATTGCCGCCCGACCCTTGCAGGTCGGGGGCAATAATGATTTCATGTCTCTTTGATAAGAGATGACACTCACCGAAGCTTTTTTAGTCTTCGATGATAGTCGGGTCGTTTAGAAACGCAAGTGTGCTCGCATCAACTTCGCTTACGTCGATATAAATGGTAGTCTTTCCTGCAAGACAAGGAATAGTCTTGGCTGCAGTAAATGTACCGCCGTTGATATCAACAGTAACACTACTGATGTCTGCTCTGGATTTCAGGTTGATTCCGTCAATCTTTGTAAAGTCACCGCCGTTGATCGTGATAGATACTTTTCCGGTATGAACGCCCATATCCGAAGCATCGTATATTCTATAGATCTCACCGTCGTTTATCGTTATGCGGGCATCATTTTTGTTTGTGCCTGCAATCTGACGGTCAAGACCCATTATCGAAATACCGTGGCTTCCGTCAACGGTGGTTACACCGTTGATAACGATATTCGACTCCTTGCCGGATCTCGCATTTGCATCGCCTGTAGGTACAGACTCATTGTATCCGCCGATAACTACAAAGTTGTTTGCAAATGTGTTGGCAGCACCAAAGCCTTCCAGCTTGATGTTTTCCATTACAACCTTGTTGTATCTAGCGACTATAAGCATACCTCTCGAACCGGTATCATTAAGCGGATTGGTTACAAAGTGAACATCCTTGAAGGTTGTATCACCGTTAAGGACAAACTGGTAATAGCCCTTAACTCCATCATTACCGAACTTGCCGCTGGTCTGTACTATAGTAATGGGCTTTTTATGTTCAGTCTCAGTGAAAACTCCAGAGCCAGTGAATGTAAAGTCACCGCAAAACTCGATAGTACCGCCGCTGATACCAAGTGCACCATACGCATGGGAAATGAGCGAAAGCGGATATTCTGCACTGGAACCGTTGCCTGTTCCGTTGTCCTTTACGTAGACATGCTTGTTATACTCGATCTCGGTACCCGCATCGTTCATGGTAGGAATACTACCGTCAAGAGATATGAGCAGACGCTTTTCGCCGAATGCGTATACATCGAGATGAATTCCACGCTTGTCGCAAAGCGTACCGCCGTTATCCTTGAAGCTGCGGAGAAGTTCAAGATCGGCAATTCCTTCATCAGAGGAGTTGAGTCTCTCTATAAGCTCATCAGAAAGAACGATCGTACCGTCTCCTTCGTAACGGCTGAATCCGGTAGTCTCGAGATAGAGAACGCCGTCGTCTGTGACCTTAACATAAGTAGTGTCTCTGCCGTCAAGCTTTGTTGCGAACTTGACACTGTCGCGTATGATCACACGAGCTCCTTCTTCTACCCAGAGATAGGATGTCTGGCTATCGGTTACAGTTCCTTCTGCAAATCCGTAGCTCTCGCCTCCGAGATCGCTTCCTGCTCTGTCAAAGAAGGTGATATTGTCAAATATGATATTTGATTTGTGAATACGTACATAGTTAGGAACGATAGTTTTTCCTGTGGAGCTTACGCCTACAGGTGCATTCTTGATGATAAAGCATCCGTATTCTGTGCCTGTGGGATCCTGATAGTCAACGCCGCCGTATGCACCGGTAAATGTAATGGTATCAGTTACGTTCTTTATAGCTGTCATACCGCCGATGTACATCTTCTGCTTTGCTACATAGGTTCCGCCGTAATTGTCAAAGTAATACCAGAGATGCTTTTCGAGAGGATACTTCTGCACGGTAGAGGTATCTGCTGCAGTGGCTGTATCATTTTCGGTATCCTCAGAATCCGTACCCTCATCAAAGTCTCCGAGAGAAGGATCGTCTACGATAAGTTCCTGTTTCCAACCTACAGAGTTCATGAAGGTCTCAGGAGTCTTTCCGTCGCCTGTTCCTGTCCAACCAACGTAGAACACATTGGTATTGGTCTGTGTGGGAGCACGGTCTACATACTCACCGTATTCAACCTCTGTAAAGGTATCGAGTCGTACCTTTCCGCTGTCCTTGACATCGTTTATTCTGTCGATGCCGTCAACATGCTCTATGAGAAGCACGGATTCTCCAACCGTAGGAACGGTCGTTCCGTTGATTACTCCGTCTCTATTATTGTCAAGCTCCTGATCATATTCGTATACAGACTCACCGCTGATACCGCCTATGACAGTGTAACCCTTCGCAAGGTTCCTTGAGTCCTGTGTAGGTGTGGTCTCGAAGCTCTGATCAAGATCAAAGTCCTTTCCTACAAAGACCGTAAAGCCCTTCTCATATCCCATGCATACTTCAAGGAAGTGGTTGAGTCCAAAGAAGCGTGTAACCTTTCCTCCGAGGAGGTTGATAACGCAAGAAGCATTCGCTCCTATGTTCTCGTTCCAAAGTTCATCAGAAACATATTCCTTGCCTTCTGCATCCGTCTTTATCTTGTAAATCGACTCCGGCTCCATAGAACGGCTGTGTGCGAATACCTTGTCTACCACAGCAACACCGCCAATATTGATCTCGAGGTGATAATCAACATCCGCAAACTGATCTATATGGCGTACAGTAGCCTCAGAAGGATGTGTCCAGTCCTGAGCACAGAAGGAGGTTCTTACCGATCCTACCACCTCGGACCACTCTCCACCGTAAAGATTGAGAGTTGCATCCTGAACCTCGATAGTTGCGGCACCTCCGTTGATTCCGCCGCCCTGTGCACCGAGAACGAGGATAAAGTCATTGCCCTTTCTGTCCATGTAGACCGACTCGTCTACAGTAACATCATGGAAATTACCGATGAAGTTCCATGACAAAGTAGAAAGACCGTTTGCATCCTTGCTGCCGTCATGTGTCTTCGTTGCCTCGATTCTGACATCATACAGTTCTGTAGGTCCTCCGCAGAAGTATCTGACACCTACACTCGTTTGTCTGGGAGCTACCCAGTAAGTCGAGATGTCATCTATAGATCTGATTCTGACCTTTCCATCCTGATCGGGAGCACGGAAGAGTGTAGACTGAGTATAATTACCCATGATAACGATATCTCCGCCCTGTCTGCCGCTCTCCTCATTAAGCTGTTTGAGCTTCTCGTGTGCTTCGGTCATGGAGTATGCATGCGTCTTGTAGTTCGCATTAGGATTGTTCTGTTCGCTCTCTGTCATCAGGAATACCGTATCTATGCCCGAAGCCGCATAATGATACCAGTCTACATTTACCGTGACCGTAGTAGCTGTACAGTAATAGTAATCCTGGATAGTAACCTGGAATGTTCCTGTTGTTGTGAATCTCAGACGTGTCTTTGTCCAATCATCCTTGTTTTCCTTCAATGCAAAGTGATTGGATATATCATCGGTGCTTCCGACCTTAGTCAATGTGACCTTGACCTGATCCGACTTGATCTTTATCTTTGATTCCTCTAATTCTCTGAAGAGGTCTCCTATATGGAATGTATATCCGACTGCAATAAATTCAACATTCTCTCTGACCTTAAACTTGGGCTCTGAATATCCGTCGTTTGTGTCAAGAATGGTAATACCGGTCTTTGCACCGACAGGAATGTTCTTTACTCCCCAGCCGTAGCCCTGGAAAAGCTGCTTGTTGAAGGGGAGATAGATATGCTTGTTGTTTTCCTTGTAGTCATCCAGCAGTCCGTTTCCGTCAAGGTCGAAGCTCTCATAGCCTGCATCCTCATGGTTCCAAACCGCTCCGTCTACAAAGTGATAACAGGTCGCATTCTCTGTGCTGTGCTCACCGTTTACAGTGACGAAGTTTACTCTGCCTGATGTAGGAATATCCTTTTGTTCACCGTCGAGAGTAACATATTTCATGTTTGCCGCGTCCACGCTTGCCACCTCTGTCAGACGGCTGAACTGGTGGTCATGAGTGTAGGAAGCGATAGAGTTTGCAACAAGCTCACAGTAGTAGTAATTGTTCCACTCACCGAAGTGAACAGTACAGTTGGTAGCTGTGATCATGCTTGTGTCGGGTATAGTATAGCCGTTCTCATCCGTTGTATGCTTTCTGATAGAACCGACCAGCATACCGGAGTAACGGTACCAGTAGTACTGATAGTTACCGCAGACATCGTTGTATGCGTCTATCTGTGCCGCAACATGGCAGTTTGTGATGTTGACATCCTGCCACTCAGCATCCGAGGGACCTCTGAGCATACCCATCAGTCCGCTGCAGGACACGTCCCAAGAACCCCAAAGTGCGGTGATCTTGTTTGTCTGGTCAACGGTAATATTCTTGAAGTTGATGGCTGTACGGTTGGTTTTTCCGGGATTTGTCAGACCTCCGATACCTACAATACCGCCGTTTCCTGTGTTGTATACACGGGGATTACAATTTGTGATCGAAATATTGATGAAATCTGCCGCATGTGCATACGCCGCGATTACACCTGTAGGTGTAAACTCACCGTCACAGGAGAAGTGGTCAACTGTGATATTCTTTACCTCTCCGTCATATACGTATCCGAACAGTCCCATACCGTCTCTGTAACGGTGCTCGGACTCGGGGTAATACTCATTGTCTCCGATCATGTCCCAAGTATTCTGATAGAAATTGGATACAGTATGACCGTTTCCGTTAAACGAACCTCCGAAAGAGTACACGGTGCTGTAGTGCTTTCCGGTTCCCTCGTGATCGTCAGTGAAGTAGTATCCGATAGGATAGAATATAAGAGGTCTGCCTTCTCTGTATGGTCTGCCGGAATTATCTACTTTTTGGTGACCCTCTTTGGTACCGAGGTCTATATCGTAGATGAGCTTGATATACTTTCCGTCAAAGTCATCGCGGTCTATGGCATTTCCGTCAGTATCGACAGCCATACCGCCGACGATCTGACCAAAACCGTTGAGCTGGTCAGCATTTGCAATTATGAGAGGATCATCGTCTGTTCCTGAAGGTGATCCGGTCTCCTTTGCCTTTATGTACCAGGAAACATCTGTACCGCCGTTCCACTCAGAATGGTTGTCAGCAACTACCGCAACCTCAGAGAAGGAACTGAGTGCCATCTTGACGTCTCCTGTCGAAGGATCGTAAGTGTACTCATTGTGAGCATCAAGCTGAGACTCATACACACATGTCATAAGCACAGGCGTGCCGTCCTCCACGTGATAAAGCTCAAAGCTACCCATGTTATAACCGCCGGGCATCAGGCTCTTGACGGTTACGATAATAGGTGTAGTGTTATCATCAGCAACGCCGCTTACATGTACATCGACCGAACGCGACTGCTGACCGTCATCTACCGTGATGTTGGCATTGGTTTTTACAAGCTCTGTAACCGAAAGAGTAAGGTAATTGGTTCCGGGCTCGAGCTTTGTTCCTGCAGGGACGGTTGCCTTGATAGTATCGTCGGAACCGCCGAGTTTCACCTCATTTGCAGCGGTATTGTCTGCATTGAGGGCTACAGGTGCGTTGATGGAATAGTTGAGCTTGACCTCAGGGAATACCGAGTCCTTGTCATACTGGTCTCCGTAGCTGTCAGACTCATGTGTCAACTGAGTTGCAACGAGTGTGATGTACATATCGCCTACTGTGAGGTTCTGATACTCGTTTCCTGCCTCCTCACGCATGTGAAGAGCAACAGACACTGTCTGCTCTCCTACATAGGCTCCGGTCTTCGGAGCGGCTCCGTCAGGAAGAAGGTTTCCGCGGGCAAATCCTCCGGCTGCAGTCTGCATCTCGGAGAGGGTTCCTGCGAGCACCCAGTTGCTGTCTGCCTTAACCTCTGCGAAGCTGGCAGCTGTGCTGTCACCGTCATACAGATATACATCAATGACATCTGACAGACGCTCACCGTTTGCACCGCGAAGCTCAGTTCCGACAGTAGAAACGGTGCTGAGCTGGTATCTCAGTGCCATTTTTCCAAGATTGTCAACCTTGAGCTTTTCGAGGCGGGTATATCCCGGCTCCCATTTGTCATAGTTGAATATCTTGTGTTCAGGCTCATTCTTGAGAGATACCCAGTCCTGAGTCCCTGCGACGGTATCTGTCACCTGATGGAGCAGATCGACCTTCAGAGTTCCCGCAACTATGCGGTTACCCGTGGTCGCTACTGTATCGGTAAACCACGCCCATGTGGTACCGAGCAGCATCGAAATGCACAGCAGAAGTGACAATGCACTCATCAACAAGGATTTCTTTGTTCTGTTCATTCCTTTTTCTCCTTTTTTTATATTTTTTGGTTTTCGCGATCAAAGCGTACAACAGAGATACTGTAATATTGTCGCTTTGTACGCTTTGATCGTCTCCCAACCATCCGCTTGGACGGTTGGAAGAACGACTGGACAGCTCCGTTGGCTGTTATCAGTTAAAAGTGTACGTGGTAGTACCTACGACTATGTATTCGCCGGTCTCAGTACTAAGCTCACCGCCTGTAGCCTCGTAGAGACGAAGCTCAACGGTAAGAGTGGTACCTGTGTTAGAATCGGTCATGTCGCCTACTCCGCAATAGAAATTACGGAATTCGCAGACCTCCTCGTAGCTAACTCCTACACCGCCAAGGTCCTTGAGCAGTCTGATAGGAGTATTTGCAGCGATCTCGGTACCGGTATTAACGGCTCCGAGCCATGCTCCGGAATACTGAGGGTATCCGGGACGGTCATACAGCCCTGCCAATACAACAGAGTCTGCAGGTACAGCCTTGTCTGCATATACTACAAAATCAGCATGCCAATCCTTGTACTTGCTCTCTGCTCCGTTGTCTGTTGCAGTGAACTTATAAGCTGTGTCAAGGGTTGCTCCTACGATCTCCTGACCTAGGTTAAACACGTTATAGATAGGCTGTGCACGCAGAGGATCAATGTCGCTGACAGCAGCGAGCGGAACCTCACCCATAGCATCGTACTGATTGTCGAAGCTATCGTACTCAACAGTATCCTGAACAGCGTAAATCATAATAGAAATACCTTCTGCCTCAAGACCCTGATACTCGTTGCCAGCTTCCTCACGCATGTGGCCTGAGAGCATGATAGCGGGAGATACCTCGCCCGGCAGCAGATGATACCACTTGTTAAGGTCGTATGTTGTGCCTGCCACAGGCTCTGTGATGCTCCAGTCTATCGCTTCGAGCAGCTTCTGATCTCCGTCTATGCCTGTAACAATGATCTTGTACTTGAATGCAAGATTACCCTTGTTCTTTACATAAACGGTCTCAAGATTGTAGGTACATCCGGGCTCCCAAAGAACCTCCTCGCCTGCAGGTGCACCGTCAGCTTTCTTGAAGCTGATGGTCTGCCCTTCGAGAGAGGTGGTCTTGTCAGCACCGACAAGGTCAGCGTCTAAGGTACCTGACTTGATAACATTACCTGCACTGGTAACAGTATCTGTAAACCATGCGTAGGTCGTACCAACGAGCATTGCACAGCACAGTATCATAGATACCGCACTAAATATTAGTGCTCTTTTGGTTGCTTTTGACTTAGACATTATTTCTCCTTAAAATGTGCTGTGGCTGATCTTCCCTCCGCAGCATACAGCCACCATACACTGCGGATGCTTGTTTGCCTTTTCAATTAAACTGCAGCAAAGGAATCAATTGCATTCTGATACTCTACTGCACCGTAAACGGGAAGTACGGAATCAGACTGGATAGCCTCTGCTACGAAAGCGATGTCAAACGAACCGTCCATATCAATGATATGGTCAATCTCAAGAGCATCAGGGATCTTTACAGCCTCGATAAAGGGTACTACTCCGTCCGCTGCAAGAACGCCGTTGTAGTAGTATACGAGAGTGAGAGTATCGTTTGTTGCATCATAATTTGTATCAGCATCGTTTCTGTACCACTTAGAGTCGAAGTCACTAGCCACTACAAAGAAGTCAGCAAGGTCAGCTGCATTTGTTCCTATCTGGGTAGCATCGAGACCGAGAACATCCAACCATACGCTGATGTCGCTGATAGTAGCAACTATGCGTACATACTGGCTGTATTTACCCGTATTCTCTACGTATACTTCCTTCTGGAGCTCAGCACCGGGAGTTACATCGCCGTCACCATAGGTAACACCGACATCATATCTCTCATCCGTACCGTCGTCATCGCTGTCATATTCCTCGTAGATGTCTACGCTGAATATGTCGTCTGCATCATCGTTGGAATCAGCAATCATAAAGTTGTTTGTTACTGTATCCTGATCCTGGAACCATGCAAGTGTTCCCATGGAGAGAATAGCAATAATGCTGATAACAAGAGATACAGCGAGAACTTTCTTCTTCAGATTAGTCATTTCATTTTTCCTCCTTCTTCAAATATTTTTTCATGCTCATACATATTGGAATTCCTGCATGTGTATAAGTATGAAAATTGATCTTGCCCGAAGTCCCTTTATATCAGAACTCTCCGGCAAGAAAAGAATACAAGCGACCTCTTATATTCTTTTCTTGCCGCCCATCCCTCGAGACGAAGGATGGGTAGCTTTTGCCTTTTACTGTGTCTTGTTTTTTTCAAATACTGTCTCAAAGCTGTCTGAGCTTACCCATCTTATGACGTTCTTCTCAAACAGTCCTCCGGAGATATCCACCGTTTCCGTATCTCCTTTGTAACCACCGCCGAATGCCACCTGACCGTTGTTGAAAGCACCGCCGGTGATGGTGATATATGTCTGTGCGTAGCTATTGCCGTAAGAGTAACAATAGATGATATTTCCGGTTCCGTCAGCAGCATTGGATGCAAGCACCCCTCCGCTCACTGTAAGCGACACTTCGGGAGCTATCGACGGCTCACTTCCCGCAAGATGCACCCACACAGCACGTCTGCCGACGATATAACCGCCGTTTATCACTACCTCGTTCTTATCGGTAGAGTATGCATGCTGCCTAATAGCAATATCCTTTGCCTTTATAACTCCGCCGCACACATTAAGCGATGCACCGGATGCGTTATCTATAGCATAGCTTGCTCCGCCGGATGCTGTCTTGTTCTCTATATATGCACCGCTCTCTACCGTAAGCGTGCCGTAGTTATTTATTGTATTGGTAGCATAGGTAGGATACCCCTCCGGTCCCCATTCGCAGTCCGGATACTCAGCTAATGACACGACCGTGCCGTTTCTGATGGTGAGATCCCCATTATTAACTATAAGAGCAGACCCTCCCTTGTTGTCAAAAGCACCTGACAGCGTATGACCGTTCAGGTCCAGAGTCATAGTTTTGCCGGCATCGAGAGTAAGCGTACTTCCCACGATTATATCTCTGTCAAGGATCACATGTCCGCCTCTGGCAAACACATCCTGGATATCCTCAGGATAGGATACCGTCTCTCCGAACGTATATTCGGCATCTGCCAAAGTAACATACTTCCCTGTCTCAGTGTCAAGTGCCGTGCCGTCAGTCTCATAAAGTCTCAGCTCAAGTTTGAGCGTAGCTGAATTGTTCTTTTTGCCGATGTCTGACACTCCGACAAACGCTCCGCCCTTCGAGCAAAACTCAAGATAACTCACATCTACCGATGCCACATCCCTAAAGAGCCTCAGCTCTGTTGATGGGGTCATTTCTGTTGTGTTTATTTTTCCCAGCCACTTGTCACCTGCAGATAAGCCGCCATACTGACCCGCAAGCATCACCGTCTGTGCCTCGATATTCTTATCCGAGCTGATGACTATGTCAGCGTGCCAGTCCTTGTAGGGGCTGTCAGATGCTAAATACGCCGCTGTAACTCTGTAAGCTTTTTCGAGATAAGCTCCGGGAATCTTTGTAGACAATGCATCCGGATAATAGATATCCGACGCAATAGATATATCCGCATCTGTCAGCTCGACTGCGGGCAATACCGCATCCTTGTCATACTGATCTCCGTAGCTATCATGTTCTTTTGGCATTTGCGTTGCATACACGGTAATGGATATGCCATCTACCGCCAGATCCTGATATTCGTTGCCCGCATCTTTCTTCAGGTGTCCGCGTAGCACGATCGCAGACGAGCTCTCCCCGACTCCGAGGTTGTACCAGCTGTCCAGATCATATTCAGTGCCGGTATCCGGCTCTACAATGTTCCACTCGATCACCTCGAGCAGTTTGGCGTTTCCTGTAATACCGGTAACTGATACTTTATATCTGAGAGCAAGATTACCGTTGTTCTTTACATAGACAGGCTCGAGGTCGTAAGTACACCCGGGTTCCCACAGAACACGCTCACCCTCCGGTGCTCCGTCAGATTTGCGAAATTCAAGCATCTTCCCCGACAGGGAGCTGCCATCTTCATCCACAATATCTACTTCCAGCTTTCCGGCACGAATCACGTTTCCGGATACGGATACTTGATCCGTAAACCAGGCGTACGTTGTCCCTACAAACATCGAACAGCAAAGAATCAATGATGTAACACTCGCAAGCAATGCCTTCTTTGTTGCACTCAAATTTGACATCATATCTCCTAAACCGAAAAATCACACTTCCGCATGCATCCGCACAGCGAATGCACACTCCAAGTTATTGCTCAGAGCAGTCTTTTTCCGACACATCCGATTTTTCGGCTACGTCGGCATTTTCGACAGCTTGTGTCTGCTTTGCTTTTTGAGCTTCGAGCTCGGCCTTTACGACCTCGAGCTCTGCACGCATCCGCTCGAGCTGATCGTCCTGCACCCGCTCAGCCTTCGGCTTTTTCTTCACATCCGGAAGGAACAAAGCAAGAACGAGAAGTATCCCGAGCACTACAGTGATCTGCAGTCCCGGAGGATTTTGTATCCAGTCGGATACATACCCAAGATACGGAATGCTAAACAAAGGTCTTCCTATAAGATTGTTGAAATGTACAGGAGATGCATCAGGCGTGTCATTTGCCAATCCCTGAGTATAAAAATGCTTATTTTCCGCATCTATCTTTATGACCTGGTGTGTTGCTACCACCAGATCCTCGTTCACTACAAAAGTAATAGGATCGCCGACTTTTATCTGCTCGGGCTCTACTTTCTGCACGTATATCAGATCTCCCACGCTGTACTTCGGCTCCATAGAACCCGATATTACGGTAAACACCTTGAACCCAACAAGTCTTGAGCCCATCAAAAATACCGCCATAATCACGACAAGAACTACTATGACCGTGGAAAAAACATTCCATACTTTCTTTAATACTGCATTGTTATTCATCTCAAAGACTCCCCCATCAATTTACAGCTTGCTGTGCATAAACTGTAAGTCCCATCTCTACAGTCGGAACGGTATTACCGCGGTAATTGGCAACATTGCTCACTTCCTGCGGCATATACACAATGATGCTCACATATCTCTCCTGCCCCGGGGAAAGCGTCACGCTGTCCCACTCGGAATAGGTATTGAGTGCAAGATCCGCCATCTCTCTGATACTGCTGTCAGTCTGTGCCTGCTCCCTTGTCAGAGACGCCTCACTGTCACCGTATAAAACTCCGTATCTGAGATAATTCGGAAGATATATATCAGAGCCGAACACATTCTTTGCTGTAGTAACAGACCTGACGTCAAGCGAGAGTTTGTAATTCATAGGGATCTCGCAGATGTTCTTGACCTTGAGATATACGACCTGAGTATATCCCGGCTCATATAACGCCTCATTCCCAAAAATGTTGGTATCTATCTCCACAGGAGCATAGTCGGTAAGTGTATCGTTCTTGTATGATACCTCAAAATCAAAATTTGAAAAGTTAAATACGTTTTTCACAGGCGGCGTCTGATCGGTAAACCACGCAAGTGTAACTCCCGTCCCCAGCACGCTCCACATAACAAGCAAGCATATTCCGACCGCCAAAGCAATCTTTGCTGCCCTATCTCTATTGATCTTCAATTGCCCCGGCTCCTTTCGTCGCAAATTTTACTTCCTATTTATTTAATACACACGTTTATAAACCATTACTATACGTCTTATAACGCATAGACCTTCGGATATCACTAAGCAAAAACGTCTTTAAAAGCACCAACAGCTTACTCGGTTTCGGTATCTCTGTCTCTTTTTCTCTTAATGATCACAAACAGCAGCAAACCAAACGAAACTGCAAATACGACCGCCCAGACAAAGAGCACTTGTGCGTCCCCTGTATAAGGAGGCTGCGGATCGTCAGGCTCAGGCTCAGACTCCTCTACCATGAACTGCCAGTCAAGATAACCGACAAGCTCCTTGTAGGTGTTGTCCAGAGTCGTCGGAACGTCCAGCACCACATCGAGATCTATCTCACCGCCCGAATAGAGCGTTCCGAGGTATACCCAATCGGTAAGTGCCGCAGTCTGATCAGCCGGAGCATCGAACATATATGCCATCTCAGAGCTTGGATCTTTTTGCACCCTCAGTCTAAGCTTGGATAAGAAATCCTCCGATCCCTCATGTGCTCCGAGAGCACGCATGTATACTTTTATTTTTACGTTTTTTGACTCGTCGTTTCTGACGGTTATCTTTTGAGTTATGCTGTCCCCGGGCATAACATCCTTAAACTCAGAAAACAGATCGGTAGGAGAATACTTACTGCCGGGTTCAAACACAAACTCTTTTGCATTACCGTCATAGCTCACTTTCCCATCTTCCGCCTGAGCAAACACCACGCACAGCGAACTCATCAAAATCGCAAGCAGCAGAGCTGCCAAACGTCTCATCTTCATCTGTGCCACCTCACTGTGCAGGCCAGCCCATCGCATCCCACGGATGGTCGGCAGGGTTGTTTTCCTGCTGAACAGCATAAGCCTTCACCGTGAGAGACAGGACCTTGCCGATATAGCTTCTATCGACCTTTTCGCCCACTATCTCAACTTCCGTAAATACAGCGGACGTTGTCTGCGAAGGATAGAGGACCTCGTTATAATATATGTATCCGTCCTCACGCAAAGTCCACGAGCTTTCGTTTATGTCTATATCAAAACAGTCCTCTGCCGACAGCTCATCGCTGTTTACACTGTTGGCAAGCTTGACCCTGAGATAAAACGGATGCACGCAGACATTCTCTATAGTAACACGCTTGCTGACTATCTGACCCGGCTTTACATAAACACCCTCTTCAGGAAACGGAGTGCCGTCTCCGGAGCTTTCATGTATCGCGAGCTTGATATTTCCCGAGGTAATGACATTGGTAGCCGTGCCGATAACCGAATAATAAGCCAGCGTCCCTTGCGAGAACAGCGTTGCAATTATTGCAGCCAGGGCAATAACAAACATTCTCAGCTTGATTTTTTTCATCCTGCATTACCTCCTTGTCAATTTTTGTACCGAAGCTACTGTGTTCCGTTCTCCGATGCACTATCCTTTGGCTCGCTTGCCGCGGCTTCCGAGGACTCAACGTCCGATGCCCCTCCTGCAAGCTGTTTTTTGAGTGCCATCAGCTCTGCGAGCATCTTTTCATTTGCCTCGCGTTCAGCTGCGATCTTATCCTTCTCTGCCTGCAGTTCCTCCATCTGTTCCTTCTTATAGCGTCTGAACAGCTTGACGCAGTTTATTCCCTGATAAAGGATCAAAAGAGCAAACGGAATGAAAATACACGTAATATATCCCTGCGGGGTTCCGAGAAATTCAAAGAAGTATCCGACTCCCGGAACATGCCCCTGATACTTACCGGTGATGTAAGGATACGTAACTATAACCTCATCATCCACGCCTGTAGTAGTACCGTATGTAACAAAACCGGGATTGCCTTCTGCATCCGAGGTTATTCTGCGTATCTTATGGGTGATGACCTCACCGAAGCTCTCGGTGCTCTGTGATATGTAGGATATGATATCCCCTTCTCTGAGAGTTGAAGGATCTACCTCCTTTGTCAGAATGACCGAACCTGCACCGAATTCCTCAGCCATTGAGTCCGAAAGAACGGTATACGCTCTGTATCCGAAAAGCGACCTGTCGTTTCTGTCAAACATACTGACCGATACTATGGTAAAGATCATCATAAACACCGCTATGACCGTCAACAGTCCCACCGCAATGTTTTTCGCGATATTCAAGTACTTTTTCATGCTTTTTATCCCCTCTTCGATTACGTCTGTACGAGTTATGCTTTGTGCGAGCACATCCGTCGATCTTGGCGTCTTGATCTAAAAAAGCAGACCTACCCGATGTTAATACTATTCAATACATTATAACACGAAACATACTAAAAATCAACTGTTTTTATAAAAAAACACACAATTGATACATAATATTGATAAAAATGTTGATTTGACCAACATTTTTCGCCAAAAACAATTTTTTCATTGTTTTATTCACACAAAACGCAGTCTCCGTCACACAAAAAAGCATGCCGCACATGCCCACTTATTTCGCCTATCGGCACTCATTCACAAACCTGCAGACAAAGCTGCACAGTGTAATTACGTAATTATCTGCAGAGCAAAAAAGGCTTTTTACACAGATCTCATCCGTGCAAAAAGCCTTCGTTTTTTCATTATTGTGTCTATATGTGTTTTTGTGAGTATCCCCACCAAAGTGTCGGGATCTCAGATAAGCTCCGCTATATCCAATACGAGCCGCTCTGTCTTCTCCCATCCGATACAGGGATCGGTAATAGACTTTCCGAATACTCCGTCGCCTATCTTCTGACAGCCATCTTCGAGGTATGACTCGATCATGAAGCCCTTTAGCATTTTCTTGATGTCGGGATTGTGGCGTGCAGAATGCAGGACCTCCTTGCATATACGAGGCTGCTCTGCATATTTCTTTGCAGAATTCGCATGATTGGCATCAACGATAAGAGCAATATTCTCAAGCTCTCTCTTGGCATAAGCCTCATACAAGGACACAAGATCCTCATAGTGATAGTTAGGCATAGATCTTCCGTAGTTATCCACATAACCGCGAAGTATCGCATGGCAAAGGGGATTTCCGGATGTCTGTACATCCCATCCTCTGTATATAAAAGACTGCTCTGACTGTGCCGCAACGATCGAGTTGAGCATTACCGATATATCTCCGCTTGTAGGATTTTTCATTCCTACAGGTACGTCTATTCCGCTGGATACAAGTCGGTGCTCCTGATTTTCCGTAGAACGTGCTCCTACGGCAACGTATGAAATAAGATCCGAAAGATAGCGGTGATTAGAAGGGTAAAGCATCTCGTCGGCAGTAGAAAGCCCGGTCTCGGTCAGAACTCTTGTATGCAGCTCTCTGATGGCAAGAATACCGTGATAAAGGTCAGGCTTTCCTGTAGGGTCAGGCTGATGCAGCATTCCCTTATATCCTGTTCCCGTAGTCCTCGGTTTGTTTGTATAAATTCTCGGGATAAGAATGAGCTTGTCCTCCACCTTGTCCTGGAGTTTTTTCAGTCTGTACACATATTCCATGACAGGCTCTTCGCTGTCAGCGGAGCAAGGACCTATGACGAGTATCAGCTTGTCAGACTCGCCGCAAAAGACCTTTTTTACCTCTGCATCGCGTTTTTCTTTTGCTTCTGTTGCTGTCACGCTCAGGGGATACTTTTCCTTGGTCTCCAGAGGTATCGGCAGTTTTCTGAAAAATTCCATTGACATATCAGTGTTCCTCCATTCTTCAAATTTTACCGTAAACTATTTAGAGAATTAATGTTTACAATCAAAAACAGATATGCTATACTCTTAAAAGAATTTTAAAAGATGTTGTTAATTATATAACAATCCATAGGAAAAGTAAAGTGCTTTTTTGAAAAAATATTAAAAATCGGGCGTTATTATGAAAAAAAATACATTATTTTACCTAGAGAAAGCAAAAGGCAGCTTTGTTTCGGGTGCCGACATTGCAAAAAGTCTCGGGGTTTCCCGCATGGCGGTCAGCCAATCGGTCGCAGAGCTAAAAAAAGAAGGTTTTGTCATTGAATCAAAGCCCGGCAGCGGATACCGTCTGATCGGGTCATCCGGCAAACTGTATCCGACAGCGGTAAGAGCACATCTTAACCGTGACCTTTGTGTATACTGTCATGAGTGCATCGGCTCAACAAACGAGCAGGCAAAGCGTCTGGCGGCTGAGGGAGCCGAGCACGGAACTGTCGTGATCGCACAAAGGCAGACCGCCGGCAGAGGAAGATACGGCAGATCTTTTTTCTCTCCCGAAGGGAGCGGTATCTATATGAGTATAATAATCAGGCCCGACAAAAAAAGAGACGGAGTGATGTACACGGTGGCAGCAGCAGTAGCACTCAGGCGAGTACTGTCCGAGTACAATTCTTCCGTGTCGATCAAGTGGGTAAATGACATATATTCTCACGACCGCAAGATATGCGGTATACTGTGCGAGGCAGTAAGTTGTCCTGAAAGCGGCACTCTCAGTGCGGTAATATGCGGTATAGGGATAAACATCACAGCACCTGACGGCGGATTTCCGCCGGATATCCGTCAAAAGGCCGGGTGGCTGTGTGACAAAGAAATATCCGCAGCCGAGCTTTCCGCAAAGGTCGCAGATACTGTTCTCGACATGCTTGAGACTGACTCGGATACGATCATATCCGAGTATGAAAAGCACATGATGCTTGTCGGCAGAGATGTGTACTACAACTCAAACGGCAAGACCGAGAGAGCGACGGTTATCGGAGTTGACAGCACCGGTGGACTGATAGTCAGAACCGAAGAGACTCAAACAGTACTACGCTCAGGCGAGGTGCAGCTTGAAAAATTCTGACAGAATATCAAACACTCACAATATAAGACCGCTCATACTGTGCGGACTGTTCTGTGCTCTGATAACGCTCGGTGCATACATTCGTATTCCCTTTCCCGTGCCTGTAACGATGCAGTTGCTCTTTAGCAACACAGCGGCACTTCTCTTAGGCAAAAGATACGGATGCATCTGCAGCTTGCTTTATGTTTGTCTCGGACTTGCGGGGTTGCCGGTGTTTGCCTCCGGAGGAGGGATAACAAGTCTGCTGTCCCCTTCGTTCGGCTTTACTGTCGGGTTCATTCCCGGAGCATTTTTGGCAGGGCTGATAAGTGAAAGATCAAAAAGCAACACGGCTCTCTTTGCCGCTTGTGCCGTTGATACTGCTGCAGTATACCTTTGCGGAACAGCATATTACCTGGCTGTGTGCCGGCTGTACCTTGCACAGGCTTACTCTCTGAGCTATGCCCTTACAGTATGTGTAGTGCCCTTTCTGATACCCGACTGCATCAAATGTGCGGCAAGCATACTGATATACAAACGTCTGCGGGTGCATCTGTGAGCAAGTCACGGTGATCAAAAAATACAAAGGACCGACATGGCTCAGAGCTGTTTTGCTGACATGTCGGTCTTTTTTCTCTTTAACCGGCTAAGACTTCATCCACGAACTCCCGCAAAAGTGCCTTGCACCTTTCGGTATCTGTGATATAGCTCATGCCGTGCCCTGCCCCGGGGCAAAGGAAGATTGACTTTTTCGATACACAGGCGTCGTGGCACGCTACACCCATTTTGCTCGGAACGAAATCATCCGCCTCCCCATGAATGAAAATACACGGAACAGATGCATGGGCAAGCGTCTTTTTTGCATCTACTCCGGAAAATGAAAATCCCGCCAAAACTCTGCAAAACAGATCTGCCAGGTAGTAAAAAGGAAACACAGGTATCTTCATCAGTCCCATTACATAGCGGATCTGTTCCTTTGGAGATACAAAGCCGCAATCGTCAATAATTCCGCATACATTAGACGCGAGCTTCTCTGCCGCCGCATAAGCGACCGTAGCACCTCCCATGGAGATACCGTCGAGAATTATCCGAACATCCCCGCCTATACGGCGGTTGTGCTCTTCGATCCAGGACAGAACGTCATAACGCTCAAGCACGCCGAATGTGATATACTTTCCTTCACTCTCTCCGTGTGCTCTGTGATCGCACATAAGAATGTTCAGGCCAAGAGAATGGTAAAAAGGCAGCACCCCTGAGAAATCATGCAAAGCGTTGGATCTGTAACCGTGAAACAAAATGATACTTGCTCTCGCTCCCTCGCAAGGAATAAACTGAGCCGACAGCTTCAGTCCGTCGCGTGAGATGGTGGTCCATGTTTGCCTTTGCGTCTGAGAATAGAAACGTTTGCCCTCCACCACCATATCGATCTCTCCGAGCTTAAAATCTCCAATCAGCCCATCCATGAGAGGTGCCATGACAGATGGGATCTTTTTTGCACATGCCAAAGAAAAAAGCAGCCAGCAAACAAACATAAGTGCAACAAAAAAAATCAACAGAGCCGATATAATAACAAGAAAAAATATTTTCATCATTTCTCTCCATGATGTAATTTACTATTATCCGAGCTGATTATACATCTCTTTTTTCACCAAATCAAGTAGAATTGATACATTGATATGCAATATTTTTTTAAAATCTATTGTAATTGAGCGATCGTGAATGTATAATATTATGTTAGTACAAACTTCACTTTGAGGCAGTTATGTTAGAACAAATAATGGCATTTAAATGCACCGGGGTACTTTTCAATGTTCTCACAGTAGTAGCAGGATCTCTGATAGGACTTATATGCAAAAAGGGCATCCCGCAAAAACTCACCGATGCACTGATGAGTGCGGTAGGTGTATGCACCGTGTACATCGGCATATCGGGTGCTGTGAGTGCAGGCTCGGATGCAAGTGCCCATCCGCTCATCCCGATAATTTCCATAGCACTCGGAGCGGCAGTCGGAACTCTGCTCGACATCGACGGTGTGCTCGGCAGAGCCGGAGGTGCAGTGGAGAGAAAGCTCACGCCGAAAAGCTCATCTGACGGCAAAATTGCAGAAGGGTTTATCAGTGCGTGCCTTCTCTTTTGCGTAGGGTCAATGACTATCGTCGGAGGGCTGAATGCAGGCATCTACTCTGACAACACCATATATTTTGCCAAGGGCGTACTTGATCTGGTGTCAGCTATTGCCCTCTCGGTGAGTTTCGGAGTCGGAGTATTGCTGTCCGGAGCTTTTGTTCTCGCATTTCAAGGCAGCATAGTGCTCGCCTCCGGTCTTATCAGACCGTTTCTGACAGATCACATGGTATCCGAGATGAACTGCGTAGGCTCTCTTCTCATTCTGATCATCGGACTCAATCTGATGAAAATAACAAAGCTCAAGGTCGCAGATTATCTGCCGTCAATACTTTTAGCAATGCTGCTGGCTGTATTTATGTAATACGGAGGTCGATGTGTATGGTGTTTGAAAGGTTGAAACAGCTGAGACGCGAAAAAGGCTACACCCAAGAGCAGGTAGCAGAGCTTCTCGGAGTTGACAGACGCACCTACTGCTCTTATGAGACCGGAGTAAACTCCATCAACGCCCAGACTCTGATCAAGCTGTCAAAGATCTATTCCGAGAGTATCGACTATATGCTCGGACAAACCAACAAAAGAAGATAAATGAGCAGGCTGCATCCGCACTGCCCTCAGCCTATCCTGACTGATCATCGGAAGAGATATACGGTGCGGACGAAAAATGCTTTTTCTACAGAATAAAAACATGCTCATCATCAGGGCAAAAATATAACAAAGACGCGGGTGCCATTTCACCCGTGCACGGAGGACAGACATGGAAAACAAAGGAAAATTCTACATTACTACCGCAATAGCGTACGCTTCAAGAAAGCCCCACTTCGGAAACACCTACGAGGTCATAATGACGGATGCTATTGCACGCTTCAAAAGGCAGGTCGGATATGATGTGTATTTCTGCACAGGTACCGACGAGCACGGACAGAAGATCGAGAACTGTGCACTCGAAGCAGGCATCGAGCCTCAGGCTTATGTCGACGGTGTCGCATCAGAGATAAAGGGCATCTGGGATTTGATGAATACAAGCTATGACAAATTCATTCGAACGACAGATGACTACCACGAAAAGGCAGTAAAAAACATCTTCAACAAACTCTATGAGCAGGGAGATATATACAAGGGAAGCTACGAAGGCTGGTACTGCACCCCCTGCGAGTCGTTCTTTACCGAGACTCAGGTAGAGGACGGCAAATGCCCCGACTGCGGAGCACCGGTGCAAAAGGCAACCGAGGAAGCATACTTTTTCCGTATGTCAAAGTACGCAGACAGGCTCATGAAATATATAGACGAGCACGTAGAGTTTATCGAGCCGGAGTCAAGAAAGAAGGAAATGGTCAACAACTTCCTCAAAGCAGGACTGCAGGATCTTTGCGTATCGAGAACCTCATTCAAGTGGGGGATTCCTGTTGACTTTGATCCCAAGCATGTTGTCTATGTATGGATAGACGCACTTTCAAACTACATTACAGCTCTCGGATACGACCCCGCAAACGAAAAACAGCCCGAGCTGTTTGAAAAATACTGGCCTGCGGATGTGCACATCATCGGAAAGGACATATTGCGTTTCCACACTATATACTGGCCTATAATGCTCATGGCACTCGACCTTCCCCTGCCAAAGAAAGTATTCGGCCATCCTTGGTTCAACTTTGGTGCGGACAAGATGTCAAAGTCAAAGGGCAACGTAATATACGCAGACGAGCTCGCCGCACGCTTTACTGTTGACGGTGTGCGTCATTATGCACTCTCCGAGATGCCTTATGCAAGTGACGGAAGCGTCTCATACGAAAATGTTATTCTCAGATATAACAACGATCTTGCAAACAACCTCGGCAATCTCGTCTCCCGTACTATCGCAATGAACGCAAAGTACTTTGACTCAGTGATTCCTGCCCCGGGAGAGGAAACAGAGCTTGACAGAGAGCTGAAAGCTGAGGTCATGTCGGCTGTACACGACTCATACGAGCTGATGGAAAGCTACCGCATCGCAGACGCCAGCGACCGTATCTTCTCAATGCTCCGCAGAACAAACAAATATATAGATGAAACTATGCCTTGGGCACTCGCTAAAAACGAGGAAGACAAGCCCAGACTCGCTACAGTAATCTACAATCTGCTCGAAGCTATCCGTATAGGGGCTGTCCTTCTCACGCCGTTCATACCTTCCAGTGCTCAGACAATACTCGACTCACTATCCACAAAATGCCGTGACTATGATTCTGTGTTGTCCTTCGGTGCTCTCGAACCTGCCGCTGCTACACAGTCTTGCGGAACTCTGTTTTCACGTATTGATGAAAAGAAGATGTTCGAGGAGCTCCAGGCGGAGCTTGAAGCTCGCATGGCAGCCGCAAAGGCAAAGCAGAAACCTGAGGATTGCGAAGAAGAGATCAAGATAGACGACTTTATGAAAGTAGAGTTGCGTTGTGCTCAGATACTTTCAGCGGAAAAGATGAAAAAGGCAAAAAAGCTTCTCAAGCTTCAGGTTGATCTCGGCTATGAAAAACGCCAAGTGCTCTCGGGAATAGCAAAAGACTACGAACCCGAGTCTCTCGTAGGAAAAAAAGTGGCACTTGTATCCAATCTCGCCCCTGCTACCTTGTGCGGGGAGCTTTCGGAGGGCATGATACTTGCCACCGGCTCTGACAAGATAAGAGTGGTATTCCTCGACGACCAGACACCTCTCGGAGACAGAATAAGATGACAGCCAAATTATATGATACCCACGCACATTATAATAATCACCGATTTGACGATGAGTTTGAGGGCGGTACTTCCGCCCTCCTTGCTCGTTTGTTTGACGGTGAACTGTACGCAATAAACAATATCGGGTGGGATATAGAGTCCTCGCGTGCCGCATTGCAAATGTCAAAAAAGTATGACAGGCTTTATTTTGCGGCGGGCGTGCATCCGACCGACACCTACAAGTACGAGGATATGGACGCAGCTCTGCAAGAGCTCGAGCAGATAATTCTCGAGGGCAAGCGTGACGGAAAGTGCATTGCTCTCGGCGAGATCGGCTATGATTTTCATTATGACGACACAGACAGAGAATGTCAGAAAAAGTGGTTTGACGCCCAGATGAAATTAGCGGCAAAGCTCGGTATACCGGTAGTTATTCACGATAGAGATGCACACGGTCCTACGCTCGAAATGTTAAAGGAACACCCCGATGTCACAGGGGTGCTTCACAGCTATTCGGGAAGTGCCGAAAGTGCCCGCGAAATGATGGCACTGGGTTATTATATCTCTTTTACAGGTGTTATCACGTTCAAAAATGCAACCACCCTGCGATCGGTCGCCGAGACTATTCCGCTCGACCGTATCATGATAGAAACAGACTGTCCCTACCTTACACCTGTACCGCACAGAGGAGAGACGAACCACTCAGGGTATCTCACGCATACCTGCGATATGCTCGCACAAATATTCGGTATGAGCCATGATGAAATGGCTGACATAACCACCGAAAATGCAAAACGTTTTTTCGGTGTCGGCAAAAAGGAGCTTTGAGATGACTATAACCTACAATGTCGGAGACGGACTGTATGTCAATATTACAAACAAGTGCACAAACGCCTGCGACTTTTGCATCAGAAACAACGGAGAAGGAGCATACGGCTCAGATCCTTTGTGGCTTGAGAGTGAGCCTACGCGTGAGCAAGTGCTCGAAGATATAAAAAACGCTTTTGGAAAAAAAGCATACTCTGAGCTTGTGTTCTGCGGTTACGGTGAGCCGACATGCCGCCTTTTTGACATGCTTTGGGTATGCAAAGAAGTCAAAGCAAGCATACCGGGTATTAAGATCAGGCTCAACACAAACGGTCAGTCAGATCTGATATGGGAAAGGGACACAGCACCAATGTTTGAGGGGCTGGTCGATTCTATATCCATCAGTCTGAACTCTGCCGATGCACAAAAGTATCAGGACGTATGCCACTCAGTATACGGAGAGCAGGCTTACACAGCTATGCTTAACTTTGCTCACAATGTCACAAAATATGTTCCCGAGGTAGCTTTGAGTGTGGTTCGGGGATTTCTCTCGGAGGATGATATATCGGTATGTCAAAAGATCGCCGACAACGCAGGCGTCAGGCTGAGAGTCAGAGAATATATATCATAGGATCCACTTTTCACCGTCTATCAACTCTGATTGATAGATATACAAAGCAAAAGGAAAACATGTAAGCACGCAATTTGCCAATAGATAAGAATTGATACAGAGAACGGTACTGTCAGGTGCCGTTCTTTGCTTGTCGGGGAATTTCCAATTACTATTGACAAATATTAAACAATGTGATATTATATAGTCGCAAATTGATAGAGGTGCACTTTTTGATCAGTCCTCGGGGGCAGGTATCCACAGTACCGTATACCCGACAAAAGGCATGAGTGCCGAAGCAGTACGTGAGTGGAGCGTGCCGCTGGTTTGACGCGAGAACATCCGTCCGACTGTCATCAGAGCAAAAGACGCTATGGTGGAGAGCTATCTGAATTTATAAGTGTTATGGCATATTATCGAATAGTGCTTATTTTTCAGATAACCGACACGACGTCGGTTATTTTTTCGTAATTCAAAGGAGTATTTCAATGAAAAAGCAAACAGTATTTACAGGCAGTGCTGTCGCACTCATCACCCCATTTAACGAAAACGGCATAGACTATGATGCATTCGGTGCACTCATAGACTGGCATCTTGAAAAGAAGACGGATGCGTTCGTTATCTGCGGAACTACAGGAGAAGCTTCTACTCTTACCGATGAGGAGCATGTTGAGCTCATCAAGTATGCATGCGAGCGAGTACAGGGAAAAAAGAAGATAATCGCCGGCACAGGCTCAAACGACACTGACTATTCACTGTGGCTCTCGCGTGAAGCGGAGGCAGTAGGGGCTGATGCACTGCTTCTTGTTACTCCTTATTATAACAAGGCAACCCCAAAGGGCCTTATCAAGCACTTCTCTACCGTGGCAGACAATGTCAATATCCCCTCTATTCTCTACAATGTTCCCTCGCGTACAGGATGCAACATTCCGCTGTCCGTATACAAGGAGCTGGCACTTCACGAGAATATAGTAGCTACAAAAGAGGCCTCCGGAAATCTCAGTGCCATCGCAGAGATCGCAGCTGAATGCGGAGATATGCTCGATATCTACAGCGGAAACGATGACCAGATAGTACCTATCATGTCACTCGGAGGAAAAGGAGTAATCTCGGTTCTTGCAAATGTACTTCCGGATGAAACTCATGACATCTGTGAGCTTTACATGAACGGAGATACAAAGGGCAGTTTGGCTCTGCAGCTAAAGTACCTTGATCTGATCAACAAACTTTTCTGTGAGGTCAATCCTATCCCGGTCAAGACAGCTATGCACCTGATGGGCAGGTGCGGCATTGACATGAGATCCCCGCTGTGCGAGATGGAGGATTCTAACCGTGCCGCTCTCGAGGCAGTTCTCAGAGCTCACGCAATTATTTAAAGCATTTTTAAAGGTACAAGATATGAAAACCAGAATTATTCTATCCGGAGCTTGCGGAAGAATGGGGAAAGCAGTCACGCAAGCAACCGTTGCATCAGAGGACTGTGAGATCGTGGCGGGCGTTGATGTTTGCACATCTGACACTCTTCCCTACCCCGTGTATAATTCTTTTTCCGACATCAAGGAAAAAGCTGACGTAATAATCGACTTTTCCCACCACAGTGCCGTAGCATCCGTGCTCGACTATGCAAAAGAACACAACCTGCCCGCAGTAATAGCCACGACAGGGCATAACGAGGATGAGTGTTCATACATAGAAAAAGCCGCCGAGGACGTTGCCGTATTCTATTCACGAAACATGTCCATAGGAATCAATCTCACTATTGCCCTCGCAAAAAAGGCAGCTTCGGTACTCGGTTCTTCATTTGATATTGAGATCATAGAGGAGCACCATTCAAAGAAGCTGGATGCCCCCTCGGGCACCGCTCTGATGATAGCAGATGCACTAAAAGAAACTCTCGACGGTAACGCAGAATATATTTATGACAGGCATCTTGACCGCAGAGAAAGAACGAAAAACGAGATCGGTATACATTCGGTACGCGGAGGCAGCATCGTAGGCGAGCATGAGATCATCTTTGCAGGTAAGGATGAAGTGGTACGAATTCACCATTCCGCATTTTCACGCGAAGTATTCGCCAAGGGTGCCCTGTCTGCAGCAGCTTTTCTTGTCGGCAAAAGCAAAGGCTTTTATAACATGGAAGATATGCTCGGCTGACATTTCAGACCGACAAAGCGGCAAAGACCCGCAGACGTCCTTACAGCTATGCTGACTTCCCCTTATTTAGCAGACATGTCAACAACAAAAAACGAAATTCCAACAGAATAAACAAACATCCCCGGCAGATCGGTCTGTCGGGGATGTTTGTTTCTATAGAGCAAAAAAAAAGGAAAAGAAAGACCGCAATTATATCCGAAGGCAATTATCTATTGGCATAGGCTGATATCATGGCCGGTCTCGGTTGCTGTCATTTCACTTGCATTCTGAATATACTGAAAACGAGGTCGATAATTGTCCGTCGATTATCAGCCTCACGCTTTGATTTCAAGTATTTGGCATGTTTAGAAATATATTTTGTCGGGCAAAAATAATATTGTCGGGCAAGGATGCCTAAATTTCGGTATGTGAGGGATTTCATATATGTACGAGGAAAAAATAAACAGCATTAGACGCGGCGATATATTCTACGCTGACCTGAGCCCCGTGATCGGCTCCGAACAGGGAGGACTTCGTCCTGTTCTGATAGTACAGAACGATGTCGGCAATAAGTACAGTCCCACGGTCATCGCCGCCGCTATCACGTCAAGGCTCTCAAAGACCAAGCTCCCCACCCACATCGACATTTATGCAAAGGACGTGGGACTCGCAAAGGATTCTGTGGTACTGCTGGAGCAGATACGCACAATAGATAAAAAACGCCTCAAAGAGAAAATGGGGCATCTGGACGACGCCGCGATGAATGACGTAAACAACGCCATTTCCGTCAGCTTCGGGCTTGGCGTTCTGGCAGAAGGAGACAACAGACTCAGGACCGCTTATGCAGCTGAAAGTGACAGACGTACCATTGGATAGTCTCCTGACAGCAGCAATAAAAAAGGGTGTGCCGCACTCATACGGCACACCCTTTTTTACTTTGTAAAAAAATTGCGTTTTTGTCCCATCCGTATCACTCTGATAAATACAAATCCGGATATGCAAAAGGACGGTGCAAAAAGAAACTGCTCAGCAGGATTCAAACTGTGACATGTACAGCTGCCTGTAAAAGCCATCTGACGCCATAAGTGACTCATGCGTACCGCACTCGCACACACCGCCGTCACGCATAACTATTATCTTGTCTGCACCTCTGACAGTAGAGAGTCTGTGTGCTATAACAAAGCTGGTCCTGCCTGCCATGAGAGTTCTCATAGCCTGCTGGATCTGCATTTCTGTAGCCGTATCCACATTGCTGGTAGCTTCGTCCAGCACAAGCATCGGAGAATCCAGCAGCATAGCTCTGGCTATTGTGATCAGCTGTTTTTGCCCCTTTGATATGCCTGTACCGTTATCTGTCAGCTGTGTGTCATACCCATCCGGCAGCGAAATTATAAAGTTGTGGATCTTTGCTGCCTTTGCCGCTTCTATGACCTGATCTCGGGATGCTGACGGATTGCCGTATGCTATGTTTTCATAAATAGTGCCCGAGAACAGCCATGTCTCTTGTAGCACCATAGCATATAACCTTCTCAGTGAGTCACGCCTGATGCCGTAGATGTCACACCCATCCACCGTGATAGAGCCATGCTCTATATCGTAAAACCGCATGAGCAGATTGATCAGGGTGGTCTTTCCTGCTCCGGTAGGACCTACTATGGCTACAAGGGACCCTGCCTTTGCATCCAGATCAAAATGCTTTATTACAGTTCTCTCAGGTACATACCCAAAGCTCACATCCGAAAAGCATACATCTCCCGAGACCTCGCCGAGTTCGATCGACCCAGGAGCATCATCAGCTTCAGGCTGTGCGTCAATGAGCATAAACACCCGCTCTGCTGCCGCAAACGCCGACTGAAGCTCACCCAGAATATTAGCAAACTCGTTTATAGGTCCTGAGAATTTTCTTGAATACTGAACAAAGCTCGACAGATCTCCGAGCCTGATAGTGCCATTCATGAACATTACTCCGCCAAACACGCTGACCAGAGCAAGACTCGCATTGTTGATAAAGTTTACAGCAGGACCTGTCACCGTTCCGTATGCTTCTGCCTTTGTATATGCACTGACAGCCTTTGCGTTTTTCTCGTCAAAACCGGCGTTGACCTCCCCCTCGACGCCGTATGCCTTTGTTGTTTTCTGTCCGGAGAGCATCTGCTCTGCGTAACCGTTCATCTCGCCAAGGCATGCACTTCTGCGGCGAAAAAGCGGCCTTACTCTTCCGGTGAGCCACTTTGTGAAAACAAAAGTTAACGGAACGGTAAAGGCAAATATCACAACAAGCCTCGGTGCGATGGTAAGCATCATTACAAACGAAACCGTGACGGTAATTACACTCTGAACTATTTGCACCAGATCGCTTGACAGAGACTGATTGACAGTGTCTACATCGTATGTGACGATAGAAATGATATCTCCGGGCTGATATCTGTCAAAAAACGAAACAGGATACCTTGACATAGCGTGCATTATGTCTCTTCGCATTCTGTACACAACATCACGCGAAAGCCTGATCATAACACAGGAGAGAACATAGGATATCACAGCCGAGCTGATATAGCAAAACAACATCAAGCCAACATTTCTGAAAACAGCCTCGAAATCAGCCATGCCCGCTTCCGTACCTATGGCATCTATCGCCTCTCCGGACAGTTTTGGGCCCCATAGAGCCAAAAGATTGGATATCACAGATAGCAAAAGTGCCGCCGCAATAAGGATCCTGTTGTATCCAAGATACTCCCACAGCCTCAAAAGTAATCGCTTTTTTGAAGTTTTGAGTGTACCTGTGCCGCCGCGTCTGTCACCGCTTATCTCGCTTCGCGTATAACGTCCTCCGCCAATAAGGTTGGGGTTAGCCATCCGACTCACCTCCCGCCTTCATAGCACCGAGCTGTATATCGGCTATATGCCGATACTCATCGCAACACTCAAGCAGCTGTGAGTGAGTGCCTATGCCTACAGCCTTTCCATCATCAAGCATTATGATCAGGTCTGCATGCATGATCGAGCTTACCCTCTGGGTAACTATGATCTGAGTAGTATCACGGTACTCAGTCTTTAGCATTGATCTGAATTTGGCATCTGTAGCATAATCAAGAGCACTGGATGCATCGTCCAGCACCAGTATCTCCGGAGCACAGGCGAGTGCCCGTGCAATAAGCAGCCTCTGCCTCTGCCCGCCCGACAGATCATTTCCGCTTTGAGAGAGAACATGCTCAATGCCGTCCGGGTAGTTATCTACATATTCTTCCACGCAAGAGACGCGTATAGCACGCTTGAGCTCCTCATCGCATATATCTCTGAAAAATCTGATATTTTCGTATATGCTCTCAGCCATGATAAAATCATTCTGAAACACAATACCGAACTTCCCTCTCAGCTCCTTTGGCTCTATCGAGCGAACATCTCTGCCGTCTATGTACACACATCCACTATCAACATCATACATACGCAAAAGCAGATTGACAAGGGTGCTTTTGCCCGAGCCTGTAGCCCCGATAATACCAAGAGTCCCGCCTCTCGGGAGACTAAAGCAAATATCTGTGAGATTATCTCTTACCTTGTTGTATGAAAAGCTCACATGATCAAACTCAACATGAGCTCCGCTCCCTGAGATGGGGAGATTTGGGACAAGCTTGATGGTGCTTTCTGTCATCAGGACATCGGATACTCTTTTAGCCGAGGCTTCTCCTTTTGAGAGCATAATAAATATTCTCGTAACGCCGAGCATCGCCATGTGTATAATGGTAAAATAATTGAGAAAAGCCACAATAACGCCCTCGTCCGTAAGTCCGGCGTTTACCCTGAACGCTCCCACCAAAACGACAAATGTGAGCCCGATATTCAGTACAGCCCCTGATACGGGATTGGTTACTGCCATGACCGAGCCTACACGCTTGTCCACATCATACAGAGTTTTGTTCACACGGTCAAAGCGGTCCTTTTCATACTCACTCTTGCCCAGTGCCTTTATCACTCTCACTCCCGTAATGTTCTCTCTGAGAGTGCTAATCATTCTGTCCAGCACCCCCTGACTCTCTGTATAGAGAGGCACGCTTCTTTTGGTGACCAGGTACACCACGATGCCGATTATGGGAAGCATTGCCACAAGCACAAGCGAAAGGTACACATCCATGCTCATTGTGATAATGATGCCGCCTATAAGCATGATAGGTGCTCTGATACCCATTCGCTGTATTCGTGCGAGCATTTGATTTATGTTATATGTATCCGAAGTAAGCCGGGATACAGCCGATGGAACGGTAAGAAAGTCCAGCTCTGCACTTGATAGCTCTCCTATTTTGGAGAAGAGATCATGACGCAGCTTTTGCGTTATCCTCCCTGCACTCACAGCTGACATTCTGTTCGCTGTAAAGTTCAAAATCAAACAAGCTCCCGCACATAAGAGCATACCGCCGCCAAGCTTGTATATAAGGGACGCGTCCTTTGAGGGCACGGCTTCATCAATTATGGTCTTTAGCAAATAAGGTATGACAAGCTCTGTCAAAGATGCCGCCGATTTTATTAAAAGTGCCAATGCAATGTACGGTATATGAGGACGGACATACTTCATCAATCCCTTCACCCGGGCTCACCTCCTCTCCGAAAACTATCCGATCTTTATCACATGATCTTTCTGAAAACACAAAAATGTCATTCTAATATATCGCTGTCATCATCGGCAGCTTTGGCATCCTGACGCTCTCTTCTGTTCTCAAGCGAGGAAATGATCGCCTGTGCGGCAAGCTTACAGCTGAGATACAGAGGAACTCCAAGCACAGCTCCCGTGGTTCCCAACAGTCCGTAAAGCACCAGAACAGACACAAGCGATGCCGTGACCGTAGTGCGGACGCTCTTTTTGATAATATACTTCTGAAGCACCAAATATCCCGAAAGCAACACGACACAAAACAGCACCAAAAACCACAAGGACATTCTGTATGAGGTAATAAACACAAAGAACAGCGAAAGTCCCAGAGCGAGCACCGTTCCTATCACCGGTACAAATACAAGAACGCCTATCATGATAGAAATAAACGAGTACAGCGGTATATTCATAGCCCACAAAACTATATAGAACACAATACCTATGATAAGCGAATACAACAGTCTCCCTGAAAAAAAGTCTGCAAAATATCCGTATACCGTAACAATGGCACTGTGGACCTTTTTTGCTTTTTCCTCCGAGAGAAAAGCATGCACAAGTCTATCCTTCACCCTCTCGATAAACTTTCCGGAGCAGATAATGTATATCGAGATTATCAGACCAAGCAGCATGTTTGATGCTTCGGATACAAGCTTGTTTATAATATCCATAAAGACAGGAGCGTATTTTTGTATACTGTCATACGAGAAGTTCAGCGACTCGTTTATATACTCCATAATCTTGTCACTCTGCTCAGACAGTATGGGTATAGAGTCTATAGCACCCCTGACCCATGCCTTTGCATTTGTGAGATACTCGGGGATTCGCGTGAGTATGTCGGAATAAGAGCTGACAAGAGGCAGAAAAACGATTATCAGCAATGCGGCAATTATCAAGAGAAATGTAAGATACCCCAGAGTCACCGATATTACCTTTGCCGCAAGAGCACTCTTCTCTGAGCCGGCTATATGCTTTTCAAAAAAGGAGGAATACATATTTACTATTCCGCCTACGCAAAACACAAATATCACAGCATATACAACAGGTTTGAAGGCAGAGACAAGTCTCGATATAAAACCGCTGACAGCTCCGAAATTGAGAAGCACGCACAAAAACGCACATGCTACGCCTATTACTCCGAGAGCATAGATGAATATTCTGTTGAACTTTTCATTATCACGTTTTTTCATCTGTCTGTGCCCTCACTTCCCGTGTCGCGGATCTTTTCTTCTCTGTTCTTTTTTTCTCGAGTATCACACAAATGTCTTACCGCCTCGATCAGCACGGCGGCTATGGGAACGCCGACGATCAGCCCCGCAACGCCCAGCAGATTTCCCATGACGGTAATTGAAACAAATATACACAATGGGTGCATACCGACAGTATCCCCGAGAACTCTTGGAGCGAGAATATTTCCGTCTATCTGCTCCATCACCAGGTCAATGATCAAAAACCATACGAGCATTGACGGCTGAGCAACAAACACGATCACACCGCCTACCACTCCCGCGAATATAGATCCGAAGTACGGTATCAGATTGAACACTGCCAAAATAACCGCAAGCAACGGCGGATATGGCATACGGGTGATATAAAACACAACAAGACTGATCAAGCCGATTATCAGTGACTCAAATATTCTTCCCGAGAAGAAGCCTCCGAACGCACGGTCAAGTGAGCGTAAGGCACGGCAGAGCATGTTCAGCTGTTTTTTGTTCAAAACAGCCGCTGCGACTCTCATGGCGGAACTGCAAAGCTTCTCTGAATAAAGCATCAAGCCAAACGCACAAATGAGCGAGAATACAGCGGTCACGGCAAAATTGATAAATCCGCCCGCCAGCGATATGATCGAGCCTACCAGCTTATCCGCGAACAAAAACGAGTCTACAAGCAAACCTCCCAGATACACATCAAGATCAGCCCCGAGCAGCTCCGAGAGTGTTTCATTATCTCCGAAAAATCCACTCTCCCCGATGATCCCGTCGGCAAAATCCTGAGCGAACTTTATATACTCTTCTCCGTGAGCCGCAAGCTCGGTATAGTTTGACAGAAGCTGCGGTATCAGCAGCAGAGCTATGAGTGCAATCGCAATAAACATGATAGAAAACGCCATTATTACACTTAGTGCACGCACGCGGGATCTCGGGTGCTTACCGTGCATTTTTGAAAATACCCTGTCCTCAAAAAAGTGCACGGCAGGCATCAGCAGATACGCGATAACAAAACCGACAATGACAGGAAGCAGCACATCAATTACATATCCAAGCACTCTGACAGCATCCCTTATACGAAACGCACAGATAATACCGAGGATGCCCGCAAGTATAAGCAACAATGCATACACCGACACGGTACGGTATCTGGTCTTTAGGTAATTTGTGTCCATTCTCATCCTCCGACAACTCACTTTTATTCTAACGCCGCCTATACTCTTCGGCAGCGGTAAGCCTCAGATCTCATCATCTCACAGAAAAAAGAGTTCTTGCTTTATAACTACAATACTATAGTATAGTATTATACTTTATCCTGCACTTCAAATCAAGTACAATATAGTAAATTAATTCTGCGGCGGACCGTTATTTCTTAAGCGAGATTATTGCGTTTTTAAAAAAAGCATGCTATAATTATTTTTGATAATGGGTCGGTATGCCCATGCATACCGTAAATAACAAATCATTTGCATATCTCGGAGGATAATCATGAACAATCTCGGCTATTGCTATTCTGTAGAACAGCTCATCGACAGAGCTCTTGAGGAAGATATCGGCACAGGGGATATCACTACTCTTACCACAATTTCTGAGGATGCCGTCGGCCACGGCAAATATATAGCAAAGGAAGATGGCGTGCTGTGCGGCATTGATCTGGCACAACGCGTCTATGCAAGGCTGGATGACAAGATCGTGTTTACCGCCTACAAAAAGGACGGAGATGAGATCAAAAAGGGAGATGTCATAGCCGAAGTCAGCGGACCCGCGATATCTTTGCTGACAGGTGAGCGTGTAGGACTCAATCTCATGCAGCGTCTCTCCGGAACCGCTACAAAAACAAGAGAATGCACAAAAAAGATCGCAGGCACCCGTGCGACGATCGCCGATACAAGAAAGACTACCCCGGGGCTTCGCGTTCTTGAAAAGTACGCAGTAAGAGTGGGAGGCGGCTCAAACCACCGTTTCAATCTTGCTGACGGAATACTGATAAAGGATAATCACATTGTAGCTGCAGGCAGCATTACAGAAGCTGTCAGCCGTGCACGTAAAAATGCTCCGCATACGCTCAAGATCGAAGTTGAGGTAGAGACATTCGAGCAGCTCGAAGAAGCACTCGCCGCAGGAGCTGACATCATCATGCTCGACAACATGTCATGCGAGGACATGGCACGTGCTGTAAAGATCGTTGACGGCAGAGCCAAGACCGAAGCATCCGGCAACATGGGAGACCGTGACCTGTATGAAGTTGCAAAAACAGGTGTTGACATAATCAGTATCGGGGCACTTACCCATTCGGTACGTTCTCTCGATATTTCTCTGAAGTTTACAATTAACTGATAGATCATAATAATCTCCAAACGGAGTGCTGAAAGGACTCGGAGTAAAAATGCGTCGTTATCTAACCGATTTTGATACCAACAAACTGCCGATAATAAGAACCGACGTGCTGATAGTCGGCACAGGGCTCGCAGGACTGTATGCGGCTATTCACATCTCCCCTGAGAAAAAGTGTCTGGTAGTTACAAAAACAGATATAGAATTTACAAGCTCATGGCTTGCTCAGGGCGGCATTGCTGCTGTCGTATCCGAAGAGGACAACGTGGACAGCCATGTGGCTGACACGCTCAGGGCAGGTGCAGGTCTGTGCGATGAAGAAGCTGTCAGACTGCTCGTAAGTGAAAGCACCGAAAATATAAAAGAGATGGTAGCTCTGTCCGTTCCCTTCGATACAAATGAGGAAGGGGAGCTTCAGATAACAAGAGAAGGCGGCCACAGTATCCGCAGAATAGTACATTGCGGCGGAGATGCCACAGGAAGAGAATGCACCAGAAGGCTCGGTCAGGTAGCTTTGGAAAGAAAGAACCTTGACTTTCTTTTCCGCAGTACGCTCGTAGATATCATTACTCTTGACAACAAGACCGTCGGTGCTCTCATTGATGTTGACAATGAGGGTCTGAAGATAGTGCTCTGCCCTAATGTAATACTGGCAACAGGCGGTATCGGGCATAACTTTTCTCATACTACGAACCCACGCGGATCTGTAGGTGACGGTATTGCCGCAGCTTACCGTGCGGGTGCAAAAGTAGAAAAGCTCGAAATGATACAGTTCCACCCCACTACCCTCATGACAGACGATATACCGGAGAGACTGTTTCTCATATCAGAGGCGGTCAGAGGAGAGGGAGGAATACTCAAAAACTATAAAGGGGAGGCCTTCATGGCGGACAAGCACCCGCTAAAAGACCTTGCACCGCGTGATATAGTTACCCGTTTCATACTAAAGGAACTGAAAAAGAATCCTCACAAGTGTGTTTTCCTCGATGTAAGCAGCATGAGCCGCGAATTTTTCTCAGAGAGATTCCCCACGATATACGGAAAATGCCGTGAAAGCGGAATAAATCTCACACATGATCTCATCCCGGTGCATCCCGCACAGCACTATCACATGGGAGGAATAAAAACAGATCTTAACGGAAAAACATGTGTAGAGGGACTGTATGCTATAGGTGAATGTGCATGCACGGGCATTCACGGTGCAAACCGACTGGCATCAAACTCGATGCTCGAGTGCCTTGTTTTCGGCAGAAGAGCGGCATTGTCTGCTAATGCTTCTACAAGGATCGTAGAAGACTCAGAGCTCCGTTTTGTCGGAAGCATCATAACACCAAAGGACAAGGTCCTAGACAGAAAGAGTGCAAATCTGCAAAGGGACGAGCTTCGTTGTATAAACACAAAATACGTAGGACCTGTACGTACCACACAGGGTATGAAATACGCTCTGGATTATTTTTCGAAAAAGCTCGGAGAGCTTGATGTCACCCAGCTCAACACCCTGTACGGATATGAGCTTTACAACATGACTCAGTTCTCATATCTTGCGGTAAAGGGTGCGTACGAAAGACACGAAAGTGTCGGAGCTCACTATATAGAGGACTGAACATGAATATCCAACTAGAGGCATACGCAAAGATCAATCTGTATCTGGACATAACTGCAAAGAGAGCAAACGGCTATCATGATATAAAAGGAATAATGCACAAGATCCCTCTGTCGGATACCGTCAGCGTGGATATTGAACAATCCCATCGTACAGAAATAACACTCACATGCTCAGCACAAGGCATTCCGACAGACAGTACAAACATCGCCTACAGAGCCGCTCAGCTGTACATTGACAACTACACAAATGAGTCATTTAAGGTTGCCATCCATATTGAAAAACGCATTCCTGCCGCAGGCGGTCTTGCCGGTGGCAGTACTGACGGTGCGGCGGTGCTCATTGCCATGCACCGACTGCTCGGAAAAACGGATATCGGCACGCTGATACGCGACAGTGTCCGTCTGGGGGCGGATGTTCCCTTCTGCATGACAGAGTCAGCTATGATCACGGAAGGTATCGGTGATATACTCACCCCATGCAGTACATTACCTGACTGTGCTGTACTGATATGCAACACAGGCGAGAGTGTCTCGACTGTGCTTGCCTACTCAAAGCTTGATGAGATATACGGCAACTTCATCAAAACAAGCTTTGATGAACAGAGATTTTCCACGCTTGTCAAAGGACTCGAATGCAAGGATCTAAAAATGATATCTTCAGGGATGTATAATATCTTTGAGGAAGCTGTACTTCGGGAGTGTCCGCTGGCAAAAGAGGCAAAAAATACCATGCTTCGGCTGGGAGCTGTCGGAGCCATGATGAGCGGAAGCGGCTCTACCGTATTTGGACTGTATCCGAATGAAGAGTCTGCACGCGAGGCATACACGGAGCTTCATGGGCATGGTTATACCACGCATATTTGCAAATATACAAACTAAGGGAGAACATCAATGTTCTATTACGTAAGAGGAGAGCTGGTACACACAGAACCGTCTCTGGCTGTTATAGACTGCTCGGGGGTCGGTTATGCTATGACCGTGAGTCAAAGCACATCATCGGCACTAACCGGGCTGGATGATAAAAAGAGCGTAAAGCTGCTGACACATCTCATTGTCCGAGAGGACGGAGTTGAGCTTTTCGGTTTTTACTCGAATGAGGAACTGAAACTCTTTAAAATGCTGATAACCGTCTCAGGAGTCGGACCTAAGGCGGCGATATCAATACTGTCAACCGCACCCGTGTCAGAACTGATAAAGGCAATCGTCACAGGCAATCAAAAGGCAATATCTGCCGCTGTAGGAGTAGGAGCCAAAACCGCCGCACGCATCATCCTTGAACTGAAGGACAAGCTGGGCGGCACGGAGTTTGGCCTGTCCGAAAGCGAAAGCAGTACATCTGCCGTTTTCAATAGCAGTCTCACCGCACAAAACAAGATAAAAGATGCCGAAAATGCCCTGCTCGTACTCGGTTATCAAAGAAGCGACATTACCGCAGTACTCAAAAGCATTGACACAAATTCTCTTGAGCTCGAGGATATTATCAAGCTCGCACTTGTAAAATTCATGAAAAAATAGGAGGCGGGTAAATGGAAAACGAAGAATTTGACTTTGAAAACCGAATACTCTCAACCACCTACGTACCGGAAGATGAAGCATCAGAGAACAGTCTCAGACCTACTACTCTCGATGACTATGTCGGACAGGAAAAAGCCAAAGACAACCTCAAAATATACATAGATGCGGCAAAGATACGCGGCTCTGCACTTGACCATGTGCTTCTCTATGGACCTCCCGGTCTTGGAAAAACCACACTCTCATGTATTATTGCAAACGAACTGGGAGTCAATATAAGAACGACCTCAGGCCCTGCCATCGAAAAGCAGGGGGACCTTGCGGCTCTGCTCACCAACCTTGAGGAAGGCGATGTGCTGTTCATTGATGAGATCCACCGCCTGTCAAGACAGGTAGAGGAGATACTCTATCCCGCGATGGAGGACTATGCACTGGATATAATCATAGGCAAGGGTCCGTCGGCACGCTCTATCAGACTTCCTCTCAAGCACTTTACTCTTATCGGAGCTACCACAAGAGCGGGACAGCTCACCACGCCTCTGCGTGACCGTTTCGGAGTTTTGCTCAAGCTTGAGCTGTACTCCCCAGAGGAGCTTTCTACTATAGTAAAAAGAAGTGCGGGAATACTCGGAGTAGACATCACCGACAAGGGTGCATACGAGATAGCGTCACGTTCACGCGGAACTCCTCGTATTGCCAACCGCCTGCTCAAAAGAGTTTCTGACTTTGCTCTTGTGAAGGGCGACGGTTCGATCACAGACAAAATAGCAAAATACGCTCTCGAGATGCTTGAGATAGATGCACTTGGACTTGACAACACAGACAGACGAATGCTAAAAGCTATCATCAGCTACTACGGAGGCGGACCGGTCGGACTCGAAACTCTGGCAGCTACCGTCGGTGAGGAAGCGATCACCCTCGAGGATGTATATGAGCCGTATCTCATGCAGATAGGTTTTCTTTCAAGAACACCCCGAGGCAGATGCGTTACTAAACTCGCATACGACCACCTCGGCATCCACTACAGACCGAATGTCAGAGGCGAGCAAATGAGCTTACTCGACCAAGAAGAATGATATACTCAAAAGCGGGGAGCTTCCCCGCTTTATTCTCCTGAATGTCCCGACGTATTTTTCATGCTGATACTTAGGGGCAAAAACGCATTTTCTTATAAGCAAAAAGCGAAGCTCTCCGTTTTACGGAAAGCCTCGCTTTTCTTTTATTCTTTACTTAGTTTTCGCTTACTGCGGCTCATAGCCGGCTTTTATGAAATCAGCATTGATCTTTTCTATCTCCTGCATTGCGGTATCGAACTTCTGCTGATATTTCACGGTGAAATCGTCACGCTCACCCTTCATCATTTCGGTAAGATCCCATGTATAGTGACCTATCAGATAGTATATTCCGACATCGAATGTTCTGCTGCCAATGATTATATCAAGGCAGGGAGCACTCTCCTCATCACGGATAAGTTTGCCCTTCAGCGTATAGTCGTAATACTCGGGCGTTACCATTTCTCTGGAATAATAAGCAATAGCCTCGATAAGAGCACTGTTTCGCTCAACATCGCTATCCTCCATGTGAGCTCCGAGACATATCATTACTGAATATGATGCACCAACGTAGCTCGAGTAGTTTTGCTGCTGTTCATTGTACTTCGGATACGGCAGAATACCGAAGTCCACATCTGCATCACGCAGTCTTCCGAATGTGTTCAAAATTGTCTTAAAGAACAGTGCCTGGTCGTTGGAGAACATACCTACACGCACAGGATCCCACTCCTGCCATGAGTTCAGTCTGATTACGTAATTGTAGCTGACATTTCTGTCAAAGCATACTTCGGTATATCTGGTTACGATATCCTTGCTTTTGTCATTATACAGAGTAAGCTCCACCTCGCCGTTTTCATTTATCGTGCTTATTCTGCTGTCACAGCCGATCATAGTAGCCTGAATAGAGTCATTCCAGATAATAGCACCGTAACGGTCGTTCTCATCCATCTTGTCGTCTCCGTTAAGCTCCTTTGACACTTGCTTGACGTACTCTGTATACTTATCAAGAGTCCACTTGCCCTCGGTAACAAGAGAATAAAGATCATTTATGCCAAGCTCCCGTGCAAGCTCCTTGTTAAAATATATATTATGGGTTGCAAGATTATCGACAACGCTGATGTCTCCTGTGGTATAATACATCCTTCCCTGCACCTCAAGGTCACGGTTTGCTCCCTGATCCCACCAAGGTTTTTCCAGATCTATATACGGTGTGCGGTTCAGATCCAATATGTAGCCGTTTCTGGCAAGGTTGGCAGCTGCCATCGTTCCGACCTCATACATCGAAAACGAGCACTCCCCTGCAAACCAGTCCTCGCTTACTGTAGTGAAGCTTTGTCCGGAGCCGTTCTCGTTTGCAAAGTCCTCCTTCGAGTCGATTTTGATATCGTATTTCTGCTCAACTGTCTTGTTACGTTTGAAAATTGCTGTAGATACAGAGGTATAATCGGCATTCTCTTCTCCGAAATCATTGAACTTATCTCCGATTCCTACTCCCTGACCTCCCATATAAACCAGAAAATCTGCTCCATCATAGGTCTGATCCGGCACCTCAAGAACAGCCTCCTGCTCTGATGTCTGAATGTCGCTCACAGGATCTGTGTTCTCTGTTTGTTGTTGCTCCTTTGTACATCCGCAAAGAGCAACCGGCACAAGCATCAATACGACGATCATCAACGATAGAACTTTTTTCATCTTTACGCTCCTTAGTTATGTAATATTTATATTGTTTACTTACTCACTCCGACCTTTATCCATGTGTTCCTGTCGGACATCTTCACCGGAGTAAGTTCATCCTTTACACTCTCAGACTTGTCTGTGTTGTTCATAACAGCATTCAGATATACATACCCTGTGCCGCTATCAATTACGTTTTTCGGGATGGCAAGTTCAATCACACAGCCGTCATCTTTGTCCTTGTCATCGTCTGCCGTACCGCCCACAAACACCGCACACGCTACAGTGTCCTCGGGCATTTTTGTAAACTTGCCGTCGGCAAATTTGTCGATACTTACGTTGCCTTTTATATCCAGCTGCAGTTTTAGATAACTCGCTTCTCCGTTTGCCACATACAGCTGTATATTGTCCTTTTTGTTCAAATAAGAGTCGAGTCTGTCTATCAGAAAATACACATTTTCTGCATCTTCGGCAACTCTGATACTGCTCTGTGCCTGGGATGCACTTCCGACAAACAACGCATCTACTCCGCACCGCCACTCAGCATTGTCTCCGTCAACGGTAATACTGTCATTTTTGTCAGCTGAAAAAGAATGACTCAAACATCCGCGTGCAACACTGAGAAAACTCATAGTCTCACCGGAGGACAAGGTCGGCTGGTAGTCGCATACAATTCCCAGAACATGGTCACTAAGCACCTCTACCGAGCTCCAAAGTCCGGTCGATATTCCGTCAAACACCGAATTTTCCTCAGAGAAGGTCCTTCCGTCAGGACCTGCAATACGAAGCTTCATCGCTCCATCCTGCACTGTAACATAGCTGAGCACAACTTCTCCGGAATCGAACTGAACCAAATACGGTGCAACACCGCCGAACATTTTTTCCTTCAGCTCTGCAGGACCTGCCTGTGTAAGAGAAAGCGGCGTTTTCCAGTTATCCTTTGAATATCCGACGGAAATATAACATGCACGGTCAAGGTATTGTGTTTCCACCGCAACCATCATATCTCCGTTGTGAAGCTCAACAGCCACCGGCATCTGCCCTGTAAAGAAAGGCTGCCCCTTGTAGTTGCCGACAGGTATCTGCAATACTCTCCACGCTTCATACGGAGCTTTTGATACATCGGGAGTCCATGTGTGTCCGCCGTCGGAAGAACGCAATATTGCAGATCCGGAGGAACGAATATCGTGATATCCATACAGCTCTATATACGGACCTGTATGCGAAAAATAGATCTGAAGTTCCCCGTCCGAACGAAGCAATATATCAGGCTCCCAGTTGGTAGCTTTGTATATTCGCTCCATCTCAGACCATGTTTTGCCGTTATCCTTTGAGCGTTTCAGCACCATACCGTTGTAGGTATTTTTCGTGGTATAGTAATTCTCACTCAGATATGTACACACGACAATAATCTCACCGTCAGGCATAACAACAGCATCCGCACAAGCAAACTTTTTCATATCACCGTCGATGCTCTGCCTCTCAAAGAGAAGCTTCGGCTCTGACCATGTAATATAGTCATCGCTCATTTTGTAATATATATTCGGGCCCCACCTGCCGTCCTGGTATAGAAGCATGTACCTGCCGTCAGAGAGCAGCTTCACTCTTGGATAATATGTCTTCGATGAGCCTGTATCCTTCGACACCAATTTCTCAACACTTCTGTAGTCAAGCTCTATTGCCGAAGCTCCACCGCCTGTAGGATACACTCCTTTTTCGTGCTCGGCACCGTCAGTGATGCTGTAGATGTCCTGCACGGTTATATTTCTTGTGTCGGTAGAATCGGGAGTGTCGCTGACAGCTTCAGACTGCGGGGCATCCGTATTTTCATTCGTACCTGCGGTATTCTCTTTTTCGCTGCATGAGAAAAGCACCGTGCACATTACAGTCAAAGACAAAAGAAGTATAAAAAACAAGCTCTTTTTTGTTTTTTGCATCATGAGCACCTCACATTTATTGTGGTTTTCATATATGACCCGCCAAAAATCTCGCCACACGCCAAAGCTGCAACTTTTTGCCGAAGCTCGGATAAGAAGCGGATGTTTTTTGTCATGAAACATTGACAAGGTTGGTTAAAAATGCTAGAATTTCAAATGAAAGAACCTTATTTTTTTACACAATTGAGAATACTGAGCATAATTGACCGGCATGCGAGTCTCTATGAGTATTATAACTCGTTTTATGTTTCAGTGCAAGACAATTACACAAAGATCATACGTCAAATATTGCGGTAATGAGAGGTAAAAATGGGCATACAGTATGAAGATCACAAAAGCCTGATCAAGGTATGGCACAGAAGAAGCATGGAGTTCGTACCGCATTTTCACAGCAGTATCGAGATATTATATGTGCTTGATGGGAGTACAAAGGCATACGTCGACTTCAAGGAATACACCCTGTATTCGGGAGATGTGCTGATCAATTTCCCGACACAGATACATTCGTACAAGGATAACGGAGATCTCGACTCGTATATTCTCATTTTCCCTGAGTCAATGTGTTCCGCCTTTTCGGATATACTGAGAAAGAACATCCCCATCTGTCCCGTCATTAAAGCAGGCAGCTTAGATAACGATCTGCTCTTCACTCTGATAAAAAGGCTCAATGACACAAATGCCAAAGCCCTTACACAATTCAAGTACGGTACACTCGAGGGGTATTTCACTGCTCTCGTAGGAGAGCTTTTGTATCACCTGCAATTAAAGCAGGACAGCAGAAACTACTCCACCGAGCATCGCATAATATCCTACTGTACAGAAAACTTCCGAGAAGATCTGTCGCTCGATACTGTCTCCGACGCACTTCATATAAGCAAATACCACATCTCCCATCTTTTCTCAGACAAGCTACAGACGGGGTTTTGTACCTTTGTAAATTCGCTGAGACTCGCTGAAGCTCTGCGTCTGCTCAAAAAAGGTGAAGGCACCACCAGAGCCGCACTTTCAAGCGGTTTTCCATCTGTACGTACCTTCAACCGAATATTCCGTGCCGAGTATCACACCTCCCCCTCGGAGTACCTGTCGCTGAAAAAAAGCAGCAAGTCTCAGTAAAACCTTCGTTGTGCACATTCTACAAATATAAAAGCATCATTTTGTGATATTCATCAAAAGGCACGATTGATTTTTCTCTTTCATTGATGTATAATCAGCACAGAAGGAGCAAGAAGCAGCTCTCTCTGACAATACTTAAGGATGAAAGGATGATCAAAATGAAAAAGCTCTACATTCACGATCTCAACATTGATGACCTGATAAAGACGGTTGAGGCATGTACAGGCGAAGTGTACCTCGAGACCGACGAGGGAGACTCGCTCAATCTCAAGTCAACCTTTTGCCGTATTGTAGGTCTCGCAAAAATTCTGGAGGGTGCAAAGATCACACAGGGGTATATCCGCTGCACCAACCTCGATGATGAGTCGCTGTTTTTCAGACTTAATCTCTATCATGAGGTTCCGGATAGCAATCGGTAATCACTATAACACAAAAGCATCGTGGCACACTTTTTAATATAAGTGTGCCACGGTTTGTTTTTTTCTTTAATTAAAAATAAATATTTACAAAGTCATACGAATGTTGTATAATGAATGTGTATACTCAAAATCAAAAAAGAACTCGAGGTGAAGGTTTGTCAGTATGGGTTACGGAATAAAACTGAAAAAGCCTGCTTATACAAAGAGCACCGATCTATATAGATTAAATAGAATTCCGGAGGTGCTTATACCTGTCGGTGACGATTATACGATCACGGTATCTAAAGGTGATAGTGTGCTCATAGGGCAGTTGCTCGGTGTTCCGCTCACAGCTCAAACTCCACTGCATTGCAGTGTATCGGGTACGGTGAGCGATATAGTCAATATTGAAGGAACAGACCACATAAAGATACAAAACGACCATAAATACACTCTCTCATCCGACATCGGTCCGTGCACAAAGCGTCTTTCTCAAATGACGTCTGACGAGATGATCGAACGCATCAGACTGTGCGGTATACCTGATTGGTCATTGCTCGCAAAACTCAAAGGCAAGGCGAAACGCCTGGCAATAGACTGTCTCGACCAAGATCCGTATTCATCGGATAAAAAGTGTGCCATTCGAAACTATCCAAAGGAGCTCATGGGCGGAGCCAAGATAGTTCTCAAGATACTGGGGCTCAGTGAGTGTGAGTTTGTAATAGAAAAAACAGCCACAGATGCAATAAACGACCTGATAGATTACATCGGTGACTCTGCTCTGTTTGACATTGTGGAGACCGAGGGAAAATACCCTCTCGGCGAGAGGGAAAGACTGATCTCTCAGCTCCCCGCATCAGACGAGCTTGATCCGACACAGCTATGCATTATTGATGTACACTCACTATGTGCTGTGTACAGAGCTTTTGCCGGAGGTATACCTTATATCCGACGGATCGTTTCCATAGGGGGCTCTGCTGCACTCAGAGGGGGTTGTTATGAGTTGCCTTTGGGCACACCCTTCAAGTACATTACAGAACACCTGACAGATCCTGAGAGCACCGAAGAATTTGAAATAATCAAAAACGGTGTCATGACAGGTGAGCTTTCGGCATCCGCCGAAAGTGTCACAGATCCATCTGTCTTTTCACTTTCATACATCTACTCACGCGAGCTGACTGTACGCCCGGGCGAATGCATCGGCTGTACAAAATGCGATCGTGCTTGCCCGGACAAACTGCTTCCGTCTTTGTTTGTCGAGAGACTCGAGGGAGATTTTGACGAAGCTCTCAGCATAAGCGGTATGAACTACTGCTCCGGATGCGGTGCATGCACTTATGTCTGCCCTGCCAAGCTCCCGATCACAGAGCTCGCACACGGATCGACCGAGGTATTAAAACCTAACCAAAGGCACAAAAAGACAACGCTCACATCGGCTCCGTTCATACGTCATCCCGAGAGCACTCGGTCGATCAATTCAGACTTCATACTTGCTCTTTTTGCTCTGCTGGCATGGGCGGTATGCCGCTTCGGCATTCGAAGTCTGGCGATATGCGGAATATCCGTCGGTGTCGCTGTGGTATCCGACATCCTGTTTTCCCTTCTCACTAAAAACGGCATTCGATCTGTGCTGGATCTAAGCTCGGTCGTATGCGGAATGATGTGTGCTCTTACTCTTTGGGTCAATGTACCGTTATACGTACCCGCCATAACAGCATTTTTTGCTGTGATGGTAATAAAAGGTGTATTCGGAGGCAACGGCAAAAACATCATTCACTCTGCATTTACAGCAAGAATACTGGCGTCATTGCTATGGCATGACAGCTTTGTATACGATCCTCAGAAAAGCTACACCCTCTTTGATCATCTGCTCGGTAACACCGAGGGGGCTATGGGAGAGGTATCTGTAATAATTCTGGCGGCATGCGGTCTGTATCTGGCTATCCGAAGGGCAATTAGTATTGTTCCTACTTTGGTTTCTCTGTCTACTTTTGCATTGGTTGCATTTCTTGTTGCACCCGCAGACAATGCTCCTGACACAGTAAAACTGATGCTCATCGGAAGTGCAGTCATATTTGTCAGCATATTCTCCTGTGCAGAGTATTCATCCCAGCCAAAGAATATTCTCGGCAAGGTAGCATACGGAGTTTTGTTCGGAATATTTGCCGCTCTGATAGGCAGGTTTACTTCATTTGAAGGTGCGTATTTTGCCTGTGTCGCCGCATCTGCTGTCACGACCACGATCTTTAACAAATTGCGTCAAGCAGACTCATACGGTGATCCTTCTGATGAGATAGAGGAATACGGGCCCACCGATGACGAAGAATATGAGTCAGACGATGCTTACAAGCAGGAAGACATATTTGCTGACACTGATTCCGACAGCGGATATCTCGATGATAATATATCAGAGCAAATGATCGGTAGCGACAGTGCTCTCATCAACCGTCAACCCCTCTCTGACACACAGCTGTCGGTAAACGTATCAAGCATCCGACCTGCAACGGTTGAGCAATCTACAGAGATGTTTACAGCACCAACTATCCTCCCCGAGGATAAATCCGATACCACAGACGCAGCGGATGACAGCGAAACCGAGCAGAACAACGAACACGAAACTAACAACGAACCTTCACCCGGTCAGCCATCCGCTCCGAGTGAAACCGAAGAGTTTAAAATAGAAAGTGCAGAGGAGTTGTTTGGACAGATCTACGCAGAGCTCGGCCTTGAGTCAAACAAGAGCCAAGCGGCAGAGCCACCCCCCGAAAAAAAGGCGGAATCTGATGACAGCAGCACTCATCCCGCTCTTGACTCAACAGCTCTATTCGACAAGCTGTTTGACGAAATGGATCTTGACGATGACCCGGATGATATCCTGAACATAAAGAAATGATCGTCAGCATCCGCTAAACAAAAACGAAAAAAACCGACTCGGCAGGTGTGTACCTGCCGAGTCGGTTTTTTTACAACGGAAATATCAAAAACATGCCATGCCGTTTTGATCTGATAAAATAATCTGATATACGTGGGATAACGCATCAGTTTATTGCCCGGACACAATTCTCCATAGTTTGAAAATATCAGAGACGAGCGTGATACTCCTCAAAAAAATCATGAGCACACATGGGCGTTACCGTATTATTGCAGGCACAAAGAAACATTCTGTAAGCCCTCTCGTACACGGAGCTCACAGCACTCAGACAGACCGACGAACATACCGCCCCGTCAGGGCAAAGCTTTGTCAGTATAATATCATATAAAAACTCCGCATCCGAATCTATGTCTCTGTTTTGTCTTCTCAAAAGCTCATATACTATTGTATACCCGCCGACCGAAGCTGTAATCTTACAGTATTTTTCTGATCGTGTGCCGTTAGCAACCTCTCTTGTCACTTGATTATTCCTCCGACCTGTATTGCTCATCCCTGCTGTCCGTAAAGCTTAACCATTCTATCATTCAAACAAACTGAACATTTTGTTAAATGTTATGTTACAATAAAGGCAATAATATGCATTTTTTGGTATTTTTGTTATTATATTCTATTTTATATGTAAAAAAGGTAGTAATTTGCAGAATTAACAAAAATAATATACTGCATTTTGCTAATAGATAATGTATAATTATTCTGACGGTTGCAGGCGTTATAGATAATAGCCTTTATATCCGATGTCAAAGCACAACAAACAAAGGAGGAGTCGTGAAGTATTGTAATATAGTATTTGTACGTTTTTCAAAAATGAACCGAAGAGCCGCCTGCATGCTCTTTATATGTCTCAATTTGATACTTCTGGATCTGTGCATGCTGTATATTTACATAGATACCATACCTAAATATGAGCTTCTTTCGCTTCAAAATCAAAAAAACTATATCATTCAGTCGATCCTAAGCACATTTCTTTTGAGCTTTGGCGGGACATTTCTATTGGATTATGCCTCGGCTCAAGAAACAAACAATTAGTGATATATCACTATACATTAACATAAGGCATCATCCCATGTCAAGAACGTAAGCACGAAGCCGATATATCACTAACAAGACGGTGATTAGTGATATATCATTAACTTATGTTTTGATCATCGGAGGAAATGGTATGGGAATACACGCCTTTGTAAAAGAACGTATATACGAGCTGTGTAAAGAAAGAGGCATTACACCAAACGCCCTCAGCTACATGTCCGGGGTTTCTCAATCAACAATAAAAAGCATTCTCAACGGCGAGAGCAAAAACCCGGGAATTGTCACTCTGAAGATGCTGTGTGACGGTCTGGATATCACTTTGGTTGAGTTTTTTGATACTGAGAAATATTACAAGCTCGAGCAAGAGCTAAAATAACAAAACGGACAGAGCCGATCGAACTCTGTCCGTTTTGTTATTTTAATAATTCCTTAATTTTTTTCAAATCCAACAAGGAGTCCACCGCGTTCAGCATAAAAGCTGCACAACCCTCCGCATTCTCTGATGCTTATATCCGCATCAGGATACGCCTTTTTTACCATTGAAGCAAGCTCGTTTGCAGCATTTTCATTCAGACAATGTGCTATGCCGATCTTTTTTCCGTTATAGCCCAATTTTTGAAGTTCGGACAAGATCGTTTCGAGAGCTTTTTTCTCTCCTCTTACCTTATGAAGAGGCTCAAGATCCCCCTTGTCACTTGCCTTTCCGATGAGACGAATGCCAAGCAACCCTGCCATTCTTGCCGCTATCGGACTTACTCTGCCGTTATTGGCAAGGTTCGTCATTGACTCAAGCATGAACAGAAGACCTGTGTGCTGTTGATACTCATTGATCGAAGCACAAACCTCATCAAAACCTGCTCCTTTTGCTGTCAGCTCTGCCATTTTCTCAAGATGCAGTACCATCTCCGGACCTGTCGAGAGCGAATCAAGCACAAACACCTGCCTGTCCGGGTGCATCTGCTCGTACAGTTTCTTTGCAGTACATGCGGAATTGTAGCTTCCCGAAAGTGTCCCTGTGATAGTAACGCAATACACTTGCTCTGCCTCTCCGAAAGCCTCGAGCCAATCGTGGGGATTCGGACACGATGTAGACGATCTGCCCTTGTAATGTTCAAGCTCTCCCACCATCTTTGCTATGTCAAGCGACTCGTCGTCTGCATATTCCTTGACATCGGTAATGATCTTCAATGGGGCAGTATGCAGCCGTGTTTGTCCCAGCTCTCTTATGTCGCATGATGAATCTGATGCTAAGATAATCTTGTTTTCGGTCATACAGTATCCTCTCGATCTTTTGATGTAAAGTTGTCTTTCTGCATTAGCATGGCAGAAAGGTTTCTTGTATTTTTATAATCTGTAGCACTTACACCGAAAAAACGTTTGAACATTCTCGAAAAATTCGCAGAATCGGCATAGCCTACGGCGTCAGCCGCCTCGGCGACCGAATAATTGTGCTCTCCGAGCAGCTCTGCCGCACGGTTGAAGCGGTATTCCATCAAATATCTCTGAGCACTGACTCCGGTAACCTTCTTGAACATGGAAGAAAAGTAGCTTCTCTCCAAATTGAGCATATCAGCAATATCGGAAACGGTAATATGATGCATATAGTTTACTTCAATATACATTTTTGCTCTCTCTATATATTCCTCAGAACCGCTGATCCTATGCTCCCCGTCTCTGTAAAAGCAACTGACAAGATCCCATAATCTCGCACTGAGATATTCCTGCTGACCGTACCTGATGTCCTTTGCCTTTATGATCTTGGCAAAGACATCGTGCAGCTCCGGGCATGACATTACTACTATACCGTCAAAGGGCGACATATCCGCATCCGTGCGGAAGGATATCCATGAGTAATGCCACGGATCATCCTCATCCGCCTGATAGAAAAAGTGCTCAAACGGTCGAAGGATAAAGCATTGTGACGCACAGACCCGATATGTCCTGTCTCCGACAAGCACGGTTCCTTTCCCTGAAGCTACGTAGTGGATTATCCAATAATCACACACACTCACCCCTCTGTAATGCAAAGGGCGGCAATTCTCTTCCCCGAAAGTAAGCGGATTGAAACCTGACAGTCCCTTGTCGGGGACGTAATACCACTTTCTCTGTTCTATGTAATTATGCTCTGACATTTTCTCGGAGGCCTCAGACGATCTCGGTTATCGGCTTGCTCTCGCTCTTTTTGTATTCGCTCGGAGACATACCGAAATATTTTTTGAACATTCTGGAAAAGTTCACGATATCTGTGTACCCTGTAGCATACGCAGCCTCAGAAACACTGAAATGCTGACCTAACAGGAGCTTTGCCGCTTTGTTAAGTCTGAACTCATTGAGATACTGCTGAGGAGATATACCCACGCTCTTTTTAAATATAGTGCTGAAATAGCTACGCTCGAGATTTAGCAGTTTTGCGATCTCCGTAACTGTAATACCGTTCATATAATCAGCCTCGATGCACGTCTTTGCCCTCTCGGCATAATCTTCAACACGGTTGACCGAGTTTTTGTCATTGGTACAGAAATACGCGACCATCTCCCATGCTTTCGCACTCAGATATTCCGCCTGTCCGTTTTTCATGTTTTTCGCATCAAGCACATCTGCAAAAATGGTATTTAGACCCGGTGCCGATACCACATTGTCATACATAGGAGACGGCAAATCAATGTCAGAGGAAAACGCAAGCCAAATATAATGCCACGGCTCATGCTCATCCGCCTGGTAAAAGATCTTTTCCTGCGGTCTGACTATAAAGCATTGTGATGCAGACACCTTGTAGGTTCTGTCATCAGCAACAAAAAGTCCTTTTCCGGATACAACATAATGCAAAAGCCAATAAGGGCGGGAACCCGGACCGTAGAAATGAAGCGGCTGACACCGTTCCTCACCGAAAGTAAGCGGGTTCAATCCCGGAAGATGCTTGTTTGCTACATATATTTCTAATCTTTCAATCATATACTGCTCCTTTGGACTCGTCCAAAACATCTCTTGTATATATCTTTATATAGAATTATACCAAACAAAATATCAAATTTCAACACAAAATGAAAAAATAATAACCAAACAAAATGCCTTTTTTGCGTATTATTCTATGTCATCCGAAACCAATTCAAACCGGCGGCATGTCCTACCGTTTTCATTGACGGTCTCATTCCACATAGAAGCAGGTCTGACCCACATCTGTCTCTGTGCGTACAGTGCACGGTACACCACCATCACACGCATATCCTCAGAGTGGTAAGCTAACCCCAAGACTTCATAATAATTGCCTTTATAATGACGGTATTTACCCTTCTTTATTATCTTTTCATATTTTTCGAGTTCGCTCATTATTATTCCTCCATATAATAGCATAAGATCATTATAGCTGATTTCATTATGTGCGGCAAGCTTTTTTAGAAAAAACACACTCTCCGCCAAAAACGTCCGTCATCACGTAACAGCACAAACCCGCTCTCAGAGCAGGTGTCTTTTTCCTTGACATGAATTTAAAAATAATGTATAATAGACACCGTGACCGGGAGGTGCTGTCGCGTTGTATGTCGCCGAAAGGTATTACAGCGAGGAAAGTCCGTGCTTCGCAGGGCAGGATAACGGCTAACGGCCGCCGAGGGTGACCTTAGGGAAAGTGCAACAGAAATAAACCGCCGCTATCGCGGTAAGGATGGAAAGGCGAGGTAAGAGCTCACCGGCCTTCATGGTAACATGGGGCAAATGTAAACCCTATCCGAAGCAACACCGTATGCAGGAGCACACGAAAGTGTGATGCCGGCCCGGCAGAATCCTGCGGGTGGCACGAGGCGTATGCCTCGGAGCTGCAGGGAGACCTGTAGCAAAGATAGATGACAGCAGAGTGCTTTTTGCACCCACAGAACACGGCTTACAATCCCGATCACAATAAAGCACCGCATGCTTTGGGCATGCGGTGCTTTATTGTTATTCTTTCTTTTGTAAAAGCGAAGTCTCACGTCTGCGTACATGCTCCCGCAAAAGCTCAAGTGCAACAGCCATGATCGGTATGAAGAATATCATACCGAACAGTCCCATAAGTTTCCCTCCTAAAAGCACCGCAATAAGCGTCCACAGGGGGCTGAGTCCAACGCTCGTCCCTACAACATGAGGATATATAAACTGACTCTCGACAAACTGAACGACAAGATACACGATTATGCATATTATTACCTTCTCCGGTGCGGCAATAGCTACCAGGAATGCTCCTATGACGCACGCAGCCATTGCTCCCATATAAGGAACAAATGCCAATACTCCGGTGAGTACCCCGATCAGAGATGCATACGGTACTCCGAATACCGCATTCGCCAAAAAGATCAGCAGCCCGAGTATCACAGCCTCCACACATTGCCCTGACAAAAACTTGGAGAAAGTTTGAGTCAACAGAGCCGACACATGAGTGATATAGTCTGCATGCTCCTTTTTCAGGTGAGCATGCATAACTCTCTTTGACTGGCGAGAAAGCTCCTCCTTGGACAGAAGCACGTAAATGCTGAGAATAAATGAAACCGCAAATGCAGCCACGCTTGATACTGCGTCAGCCACAATAGAAATAGCAGATGTAATAACACTGGTAGCACCGTTACTGATCTTGGATATGAGACCCTGCAGATCAAGCGAGTTTAACCACGCGGTCATGCTGTCTGTGCTTATATTATACTCTGCCAGGGTCTCGGTCCACTGCGGGAGTTTTTCGAGCAGAAGTTCATAGAGACTGACCATGCTATCGATAAGTGCAGGAATGACAAGAGTGCACACCAACACCAAAACCAAAACAAGGCATAAGAGAGTCAGAACCAAGCTCATCACACGCAAATTGGTAGCAGAGGGGGCCTTGTTTCTTTTGGATCTTTCAAAAAGTTTGAGCAAAAGGCTTTCAAACGCACGCATGGGAACATCGAGAATAAACGCAAGCAAAAAACCTATTATTACTGAAGACACAAGACCGAAAAATTCCGACAAAACACCCAGTACCCTGCCTAAATTCATCACAATAGCGAATAGCACCACGCCAAACGCCACAAGAAGCATATTCTGTTTCAGTTTTTTATCCATTGTATATCTCCTTCTCAGCTGCCGCCAACACATAAAAAAACTCTTTGTCCTGACAGCATAGCATGATCAAAGCATTGTCATTATATTTTATTTTACCAAATGCAAAACAGCTTTTCAATGCGTAAATGTAAATATTATTCCTTTTTCTGCCTAATAATACATTTTATGCTGTTTTAGGTACTTAGTAACATACGAAATAATAGAATAGTTTGCTCTGTCAGGAGATTTATATCTTGTCATTATTAAACAATTATTGTAAGATGTAACAAAGGGGATAGTGTACATTCCCACAAATATTAAGGAGAAAAGATTATGAAAAAGTTATTGTCACTAATACTCACAGCAGTAATGGCAGTTTCCTTTGGCATTATGGCAACAGTATTCGTAAATGCCGCCGAGGAAGTCATCTATGTTAAAGAAGGTGCCACAGGAAACGGCTCATCCGCAGATAATGCACTTGGCTCGATCGAAGCCGCAAATGTACTCGCGGCAACAAAGCCTTCCGATGTAACGATAAAATTCGTCGGTGAAGTCACGATGAGAGCAGCAGAGTTTGAAGCGAACTACTATACCGAACCCGCACATCAGAACAAGATAACCTGGACTGCAAATGACACAAGTTCAAAACTCATAGTAAAGACGGACGCTGCTGCCAGATACTATGTCATGGGCGGAGATCTGGCTATAAAGGATCTGAAGATCGAGATGGACGGAACTAAGGTCCTTGCACTTGTCACTCAGCTCTATAATCTCACTGTAGAAGAGGGCGTATCTATCACAAACGCAGCATCAGCAATTGACACCTTTGTTGTTTACGGACTCTCCAGAATGGACGATACAGCACATTACGACGAAGCATCAAAGACCCATACAAAGGATACCACCATTGTAATAAAGTCAGGATCCTTCAAGCAGGTCGTAGGTTATTGTGCTAACTTCACAAACAAGCAGCCCGGAGTTAATCTCAACGGAAAAGTGACTATCAAGGTATCCGGCGACGCCTTCATTGACAAGCTTTACGCTGTATGTAACTCCTATAACACCGTAAAGGACGCTGAGATAGTCCTCGACGGCGGTGTGATCGGTACATACATGGGAGCATCCGACCGTGCTTACACAGGAGGAATGGATAAATACGGAATGTCCGGTGTCAGCGGAACATACACACTCTACCTCACAAAGAACTTCAACCTTGATGCTCAGAGCGGACTTACCGGTCTTGCAAGCAACGCATTCAAGGGTCTGTGCGGCTCTACGCTCAATCCGAAATTCGAGGGAGCACTCGACAACAGCGAGCTTGGTACATTCACGCTCAAAGCTGACAACGAGATCATAGACAAGGTACTCGCTGAGAATACCAAGATAAACAAGGATACATTTGACTCTATCCAAAAGGCTGACGGCACTGTAGTATCAGATTCTACTAACAAGGCTCCTGAGACAACCGTAGCCCCCGAGACAACCGTAGCTCCCGAAGCTACCGAGGCTCCCGAGACTACAAAAGCACCCGAGACTACAAAAGCACCTGAGACTACAAAAGCTCCCGAGACTACAAAAGCTCCCGAGACCACCAAAGCTCCCGAGACTACCAAGGCTCCCGACACTGCTGTAGCTGCTGATGATACAGCAGATGAAGGTCTGTCGATATGGTTGATCGTAGGAATCGTAGCTGCGATCGCCGTTGCAGGTGTCGTTGTTGTTATCATCGTAAAGAAAAAGAAAGCAGAGTAATGCACACCACCCATTGACCGCACGATCACGGACGTTTTAAGCAAGCTTGATTATTAGACACAATAGCACATATCTTCTATCGTTACGATAATCTCTTATCCGAACGATACAGCTAATTGGTCATTCACACAATTATCTATACATATAAAGCACCCGCCTCATCGGTTGACCGATGAGGCGGATGCTTTTTTATTTTGTTAATTATGATGACTCTGCACTATCCACCATATCTCATGCTGCCACGGATAGGATAGACCTGCCAGCATCCGACTATTAAAGAAACATAATGCTTTATAAGCTGTCATTTGCTTCTTGGAGCGTTTCTGTCCTTTTTGAGTGTCAAAGTAACTGCTCCTAAGCATACGAGGGATGCAACTGCCGCATACAAGAATGCAGCTGCACCGTCTCCGGTGTCAGGGCTCTGTGCATCAACCTTTACCACGCTGTCAAAAGTCTTGAAGTTTATCTTTTGATCTGCACCAATTACCTGATCATATATACTCTTGTCTATCTTCAGCACAAACTTTCCGAGTCTCTCGTCCTCCAAAGCACCTGCATAAGCTTTGTTAAGAGTAGATCCGCACAAACCGTTAAATGCGGCTGTGGTCTTCACAGAAGACTGTCTGTCGATATCATAGTCTCCTCCGAGATATACAGTCATAGTTCCGGTAACTCCGGACAGACCGTACTTTTGAATGCTTCTGCTGGTCTTGTGCGTGTAGGGTCTGTCAGTAGCTGCTGCGTACTCGTTGATACTTCCGCCCGTGATATTGAATACGCAGTCTCGTACTGTATTAAAGGAGTTACATACAGCATACAGTCTGTCCACACTTGCACTTCCGCTCAGATTCACCGTGAGCTTTCCGTCGAGCCGCATTTCCATTCCCTCGGCGGTAAGAGCGGTAATGTTGTAGTTTGCCATAAATCCGACGATCTGATAAAAATCTCCGGACATTAGAGTGATGGTCGGATCTGCCTTGTATACTCTGCTATCCTTGTCATAGAAATAGTCAGGCTTGTTCTGTCCTGCGTTTATTCCGATAATGCTGCATGTATTAGCTCTTGCGTCGCTTACTGTGTTCTTTATGCTGACTCCCTTACCGAAGGTAATGTCATTTAGCTGTGTTATAATGATAAATCCACGGTCGCCCTCGATCTCAATGTCGAGATCCTCTACTGCAAGCTCTCCGTTCTGAATATAGTTGTACTTCTTTGCACTTGATGTTTTTATGATCAGCTTGCCGCCTGTTTCATCAGAGGTCCATGTGATCTTGTTTGTGTGTTTAGGTTCTGTGAGGCTCTTTGTTCGTGTAGAAAAATCAAGTGTAACATCACCTACGATCTTGATAGTTACATCCTCTGTCAGCTTTGTTGCTGCTTTCAACGCTTCAATAAAGGAAGAAAGTGCGTTTTCGGCTGACGAGCCGTCACCTGTACCGCCATCCTTGACATAGATCACGGATGCGGGTTTTTGCTCTTCTGTATCAGGCTCAGATACGGGAGGCTGCTCTGGGTCAGTACCCTGACCGGGATTTTGGGTATCCTGATCCAAACTCTGACCGATCTTCTCCACGCTGTCAAAGGTAGCGAGATTGATCTTGGTTGTTGCTGCACATACAGCGTCATAAATATCAGCATCTATCTTGAGCACAAACGTACCGAGTCTCTCATCTCCGAGTGCTCCTGCGTAATTTTTATTTGCAGTAGAACCGCACAAACCGTCAAAGGTATCAGCAGATCCGTCATCGACAAGTGACTGGGCATTTATGTCATACTCACCTGTGAGGTTGACTGTCATA
>JAZNOK010000099.1:0-22734 GCA_045580775.1 Eubacteriales bacterium | reverse complement strand
ATACAGATGCCGGAACTTATATTATAGGTATTAGTTGTTCAAACGGAAACGTGACATATTTTAAAAAGTGCTGAGTAGCAATGAATCATGACAAAATATGATATTATTCTGCATTTTATGTCTTGCATAAACCTCAAACATGTTATATAATGATAGATAATATATCGTTTGTGGATAAGGTGAGACCATGACAATTTCCGAAATTGCTGTAATTGATAAAATAAAAAATAATTTCTCCGGGTCTGACATCCGCTGTATTTCAATTAGATCTGAGAATGGTGCAAAATGTCTGTGCGGAGAAAAAAATATAAAGAATACACTTTCGCGTCACGAATCTGTTTACTCAATTAGACGGAAGATGAATGCTATTATTGAAGCGAAGACTGAATATTCCGATATGTGTGCTCAGTTACGCATCTATCCGGACACCAGACTGTTTCCTCAGGGGGAGATGCGTTGCGGTCAAATAGCAATTTGCGACATAAACGACGTTGATGAGATCTTCGATTCTTATAAAACCTGTGCTATGACTCGTGACGGAGTACTGTTTGTCGGGGCAAATTCTATAGAAGAAGCTTATAAGCAGTTTGAAATAGCTAATTTGATAGCTTCTATCTGTTGTAATGCAAAGAAACTCGGCAGAGCGTTGTCGGTGCTTGATAGAAGGCATATTGCCCTGTATAAATTAAATGTTACTCTCCCCTTGATGGAAGAGCTTGATATGGAAAAACAAAAGGGAGAGGACATAGCAAGAGAGAAGCTCTGTTCTGTAATTTCATCACTATATTCCGATCATCTGTTTTTGGACTCGAACGGGGCGGCATCGCTCAGACTGTCTGAAACCTCATTTTTGATTACAGCATCAGACAAAGAACGCAGTTCGGTTTCTGTCAATGACCTGGTTGTTATTCGCAAAGGCAGAAGAGAACCCGGAAAGCATCCGTCTAATTCCGCCGCTTTGCATAAGCTCATATATGATAATAATCCTCATATTGGGGCTATCGTGATATCGCACCCTCGTTTTTCAATGGCGTATTCGGCGTGTTCGTGCGATATAATACTTGATGAAAAAGCAAAAGAAATTGTCGGCGGTATTCGTAGATATCCTTTCGGTGCTACAGTCATGCAGCCTATGTTGTTTGCATCCGGTATCGAAAAAGGAATTAATGCATATCTTGTCGAAAATGACTGTCTTGTTTGTTTTGGAAAAACGCCTGAAGAGGCAGCACTCATCACGCGTGAGGTAGAAAGATGTGCTGCCGCCTATGTAAAATCCTAAGAGGAAAAAATGATACACGAAATTAATCTAGAGATAGGTTCTCCTGATGTTAACAGTGCTTTAAAGCAGCTTGAATTTTTTATTGCAAGCACAAGAGTCTCAAAGGGGCGAGTAATAAAGGTAATTCATGGATATGGATCTACAGGCAGAGGAGGGAAGATCCGTTCTGCTGTCAGAAGAATGTTGAAGGAATATAAAAGCACAGATCGACTTACCCTATTTATCAAAGGAGAGGATTTTTCTATTTTTGATCCTTCGACAAGATATCTTACAGAAAAGTTTCCCGAGACGAGCTCTGATCCTGACTTGAACAGGTCTAACCCGGGGATAACTTATATCTTGTTATAATGATTCTGTTATCACACACAGAAAAAAAGGAGATTGCATATTCTGCAATCTCCGAAATAATATCTTTTTAACTGTATAATTACTTTGTTGTGTCTTCAAGATACTTAACAACATCACCAACAGTAATAAACTTGTGTATGTCGTCATCGCTGATCTCAATACCGAATTTTTCCTCGCAGAGCAAAATCATATCTGCAAGCTCAAGTGAATTAACTCCGAGATCGTTTGCCAGCTCTGCCTCTTCTGTGATCTTGTCAGCATCTACCTGAAGCTCATCAATAAGAAGCTGCTTTACCTTTTCAAACATGTGTTACCTCCTGATGAATTGTTAATGTTTAGTTCATAACATTTGTATTATAAATTATCGGTGTTGATTTGTCAAGCTTTTTGATAATAATTTACTCTATGTGTTTTCGGAGATTTGTATGAATATAAAAAATAAAAAGCCGGCTTTGATATTTGTGTCAATTATTCTTTGCTTGTGCATAGTTATAGTTGCACTGTATCTTGTACTATATAATTACTCAAAGAGCAACATGCCTGCTACTAAGGCTGATTTATATTTATATGAGCCTGACTTTGAGGCACAGATCCTTACAGAACAAGCATATTTGATTCTTGACAGAAGTGTGAGATACTCTGATGGGTTTGGCACGTGGCCTATATATGATGATAATGGTGTATATACCTCGGATGCTGTTCAGCTTTTTTTGATAGAATACATATCCGATCTTACTTCGGGAGATGCTGAGTCGGTTCGTCAAAAGTATACCGCAGAAGTGATCGAAGCTCTTGATATTCCAGATAGAATAACTCAGCAAAGGGTTTACGAGACACTTTTTACTGAAAGATCAAAGAGAGAGATCAACGAAAACGGTCATACGTATTTTAAGTATGAATTTAAGGTTGAATATAAAATAATGAAAAACGACGGTACTTTCAGAGCGGACCTTGCCAGTGATTCGTTAAAAGGGCAGTATTTTACAATTGAACAGCGTGGAGACGATATCAAGATAGTAAGCGTTGTTGAATATGCAGTAAAATAATATTTTTAATTACAAAAAAATTTAAAATACTATTGATTTTTTTGAAATGATATGATACAATGATTATCGTTGTGAAGAAATGCAATAAAGAACGAGGTGAAAACAATGAAGACCGGAATCCATCCCGAATATAAAGAGGCAACAATTAAGTGTGCATGCGGTGAGGTTGTTGTTAGCAAGTCAACCAAGGGCGATATGAATGTTGATATCTGTTCCAAGTGCCATCCTTTTTATACAGGAAAGCAGAAGTTCGTAGATGCAGGCGGACGCGTTGACAAGTTCAACAAGAGACTCGGTAAAACAAACTAAGTTTGATTTTACGTGGCAAGCGACTATATTGTCGCTTGCCTTTTTTATCGCTATAGAAATACTTTTCGTCTGTTCTGTATTACTCTGAGTAATATTAGTAACATAGGCTAGAGAAAGGTTTCTTTAAAACTGCTTTTGATACATAATTGCAAGGTTTAACATTGCATCAATGGATGCGTGTAGTTTGGCTTTTATAGGGAGTATTTTATGCAAATTGAGAACGGTGTAAATAATTTATCTGATTCACTTGAAAAGAATTTAGAAACAATAAAAACCGCACTGGTTGGTGTGTCAGGAATGGGGATTTCCGAGGAGGAATGCGAAAAATCGCTTCTTGAGCTCGAGAGACTCCTTGATACTGCAGGAGGCGAGTGCGTGGTAAAAATTACTCAATCAAAATCCTCCTATGATGTTCGTACATGCATTGGAAGCGGTAAAGTCAAATTGCTTAAAGAATCGTGCGAATTTTGCGGTGTATCTCTTGTAGTTTTTGATGTAGATCTTTCGCCTTCTCAGATAAGAAATCTTGAATCAGAGCTCGATGGCCCTGAGGTGATCGACAGAAGTATGCTGATACTCGACATTTTTGCACAAAGGGCTAAAAGTAAAGAAGGTAAACTTCAGGTCGAATTAGCACAGTTGAAATATACAGCTCCCAGGCTTATCGGAAAAGGAAAAGATATGTCCAGACTCGGTGCCGGTATAGGTTCAAGAGGCCCCGGTGAGTCTCAGCTCGAAACAGATAAACGTCATCTTCAAAGACGCATATATTCTCTTGAAACTCAGTTGAAAGAAATCGAGAAGAATCGGTCGGTTATGCGTAGCTCAAGAGATAGAAAAGGGATATTCAAAATTGCTGTCGTCGGATATACAAACGCTGGAAAATCCACGTTAATGAATATGTTCACCGATGCCGGTATATTTGCTGAAGATAAACTGTTTGCAACTCTTGATCCTACTACAAGAAAGTTCATGCTTCCTTGTGGCGAGGAGGTGTTGATCAGCGATACTGTAGGTTTTATCAAGAGACTGCCGCATCATCTGGTAAATGCTTTTAGATCTACTCTTGATGAAACTCTTTATGCGGATCTGGTTCTCAATGTCGTAGACAGTTCAGACCCGGAATGTCTGTCGCAGCTTGAGTGCACTGAGACTACTCTTGAGGAGTTAGGTGCAGGAGGTAAGGATACAATATACGTATTCAATAAGTCCGATATAGCTACTGATGCTATTTCATTTGCTCATGTGAAAGATATGATATGTGTCTCAATTTCAGCTAAAACAGGACAGGGAACAGATAATCTCATTAAAGAGATCGAAAGAGTCTTTAATAATAAAAAGAGAAAAGTTGTTTTTACTTTTCCGATATCTAAACAATCTGATATAAGCAGATTGTACGGTTATTGCACTGTTGAGGATATTGAATATACAGATAATTTTGTGAAAGTCACCGCTGTTGCGGATGATAAGTGTCGAGGAATGTTCAGCGAGTATCTACAAGAATCAGACAGACCGAGAAAAAATGAGGAGGAATGAGCTAAGATATGAGTTCTGTTCTTTATAGCAGCATTGACGATGAGTCTGTATATGAGCTTGAAGAAAAAAGATCTGTTTTCATAGGATACGCATACCCCGTTTCATCTGAAAAAGAAGCAAAGGAATATATTCAAAGGATAAAGTCAAAACACCATGATGCAAGGCATAACTGTTCGGCGTATCTTTTACGCGACGGATATATGCGATACTCTGATGACGGAGAACCGCAAGGAACTGCGGGCATTCCGATACTCGAAGTAATCAAGAAAAGCGGCTTGGTTGATGTTGTAGTAGTTGTGACTAGGTATTTCGGAGGGATTCTCTTAGGTGCAGGTGGGCTTGTTCGTGCTTATTCTGCTGCTGCAGGCGGGGTGTTGACCAATGCCCAAATAGTAAATTTCCAAAAATGTATATCTTTTCAAATTAATGTTGATTATTCTCTGTATGATAAACTCACACGTCACTTATCCGGACAGGGAGTGAGAGTCATCAATACCGAATATAACGATAGAATTTCAATTCAAGCAGTAATTGCCGAAGAGCAATTTAAATCTATGACCGATTCTATAACAGACGCTTTTTCGGGGAAGTTATCGGTCGAATATATTGAAGAGTTGATTGAAAGAGTGTAATTTCATAAAGAAAAATACAGAGCCCAAATGCGGCTCTGTATTTTTCTTTACGGTAAGTATCAAATTCTGCGTTTGGGTCTTGGCCTTTTGCGGAGAGTTGGTGTATTTACTGACTCTTGAGAGAATTCATCCTTTGATGAATCAAGACAGCTTCCTACAGGCATGATATTCTCAGCGTTTTCGCTGATTTGCTCTGTATTTTCATCTTTCTTGAAAGTATCTGAGATGTCATCATCGTTTTTAGTTATTTCTTCATTGAAAACAGTTTCGGTTTGATCAATATTATCAGCAATTACCGGTTCTGTTTCCATCGGATTCTTTTCTTGTGAGTTTCTTGCATTGTTTTCAAGATATGATGCGTAAAGCCTACCTGAACGACGTGACGAGTGCCTTCTGTCGGTCATGGTTCTGTCTCGCTGAGAATTATTAAGTTTTCTCGAAGGAGAATGTATCAGCTTCTTTATAAGAACTACTGCAATGATAAGCAGCATTCCGAGAGAACCGCAAATAATAATAAGAAGATGTTCTGCTGAAAGACTGCTTAATGTAAACTTATCTTTGATAATACTTTGAGAGGGAACTTCGTCGCTTACATTGATTTTAAAAGCACTGATCTTATCGTTGAGTGCTATAGGCGTGTAATGAGCCAGATATATGGTAGATATATCGCATGGATCTGAAAAATACGGTTTTGAGCTTGCGTCGTAAGAAAAGCTTTGCATAATGAGCATGGCTTCTCCGTTTCGTTTGGCACTGTAAACAAGATAAGGCTCACGGTTTTCAATGCAAACCAGATCTGACAATAGTAGATTTTTATATTCATCATTTTCATAGAAAGCGGGATCGCTGTCTTTGATATATGAAGCTTCGTTTAACAGATCTTTTTTGTTTATGATTTGAGCAAGTCCGATCATGGACGACCCACCGTAAATATTTCCTGCTGTGTAACACAAGTATAAATTCCCATCAGGTGCTGACAGAATACGCGGAGTGCTAAGTGTATTATACTCCCATTTGCTTGTTGCTGATAAGACTCGTACAGGTTCTGTACCAAAAGTGAGATCATCCTTTAGTTTAACACAGAAGATATCAGCTCCGCCCTCGGTATTACTTTGGGAAAAATATAGGTAATTCTCACCTTCGTCAAAATATAAACAAGGAGAGCTGATGGCTCTAAATGTAATATCAGATACAAAAATAAAACTTACAAGGCTATCTGATTTTTTTGAAGTGTATATTCTTGTACGCAACTCGCCGTTAAAGATGTTTTGAGCAAAGATGTAAAGCTTTCCGTTTGTAAATGATACTGACAGATCTAAGTTTTCACCGCCGGTTTCTATAGTCGTATATACATCAAGGGATCTGATACCTTGTATCGAGATGTGTCTATAGACATATATGATATCAGCATTAATTTCGAACAAATACCAGTATCCGTCATAGAAGTGAAGAGAACTCTTTTTTGTTGAGATAGGATTTTGATACTTTATTACTTGATCAGTAGGCAATGTCTGCTGATATTCAGTATCAATATTCACTCTGGAATCTGTTCCTCCTACATAGGACGCATCTACTATTTTTTCAACTCCAAAGAAATCACCGCCGGATATATTTATTGTATATCTGCCAAGATACCCTGATGAAGGAGATTGGGAGGGGGAGATCGTACCATGTATCTCTCCGCCGGTAAATGTGATAGTGATGCTGGCCCGGGCATTGGATTTCATATTTTTGGATGCGTAAATACCTCCGTATATTACGCCGTTTGACACTGTTATAGTACAGTTGTTTGACAGATCTTCAGTGCCAAAAAGAGATCCTTTTATAACAGAACCGTACAAGTGGGTAGAAGCGGATGCATAAACATTGTTCCATGTGCCGCCCATTATTGTGATCTTGTCCGAAAGAGACTCGCCTTTTTCATTGTAGGGAGCCGTTGGTATTCCCTCAGCCGAAATGATAGACGGATAGTAATCTGTACCGAGAAAAAGAGGATTGCATTTTATTCCGTAACCAAAAATAACGATGTGAGAATTACAGCGAAAAGACATGTTAGGTTTTTTCGTTACGACGGTAATATCCTTTATTGTTGCATCATTTTTAAAATAAAAATCAGAATTTAGTTCAATATATGCATCAGAAACAGATGCAAAATCAAGATTTCTGTAATGGCTTGTGAATGTAAGTATACCGGATATTATATCGGTGTTTGTATTGTTGTGTGTGTATGGACCGCAAACAATTACCGATGCGTTAAGATGTCCCAAATAGGATAACGCGGAGTCGATGGAAGGTGCACTGAGTCCGGGAGTGCTTCCGTCTCCGATGCCACCGTCCTTTATAAATACATACTTATCCTCGATGAATTCAAAACCAACGAGCTTCTGGCGGTTTTGATCAAGTATAACAAGTGCCTCATGAATGATTTTGTCACTTGAGGCAGGGGCTGTAATTGTGGATCCAAGGGAAGTTTGAGACAGGATTATTTGAATACATCCTCCTATTGACATACCGGACATGTCAATAGAATTATTTATTGTTCCTGCTGACAGGTCAAAGAAAATATCACCGTTGTGCACATTCTCGGTAAAGCGTACAAGCTCAATATTTCCGCCTAAAAGAGTAAAGTATGTAAGAACATCAGAGCCGCAAAATTCCACAAGAGAAAAATTCCCGCTTTTGACAGTCAGCTTTTGAGTTTCGGTTGAATGCTCAAGAACAATACCAACATCTCCGTTAGTAATAATGTTCTCGTCAAATGATGTGTCATATCCCTTACAAAAGAATGTTGATGATGAAGGCGATTGGAGTGTTATGTTATTAAAACCGATGCTTGACTGAAGATATATGTTTCCTTCAAGCACCAATTTTGCACCGTTTGTTTGTGCGTAGTCTATTTCATTGTATCTTGTGGTTAGGTTGATCTTTTTATCGTTATGAGTCATGATAAAGCCGTCAGGAAGCTTTATTTCAGAACAAATGACAACAGTTCCGCCGTTGATAAGGGAAGTGATAGCACCCGAAAGGGTCTGTTTGGGGGAAGTGGGATTTTCACCGCTGTTTTCATCATTTCCGCTTGACGGTGATACAAAGACTACTTTTTCAAATCCGTATAGTTTATTTTGAACAGAATCGCACGATACGAGCGTTATATCCGAGTAAACGCCCTCGCAGCTTACATAATTTAGCGAGGAATAGGAACCGCTTAAAGCAGAGAAATTATATGTTCCGTAGAGAGCGGCGTTTTTATTGTAAAGTGCTTTGATATATTTACCTAAAAAAGATCCGTTAGATATAGATACATTAATATCCGCTGTATATCTGCAATTGCGTACAGGAGAAATCTGACCCTCATTTCCTATAATATAGAGTGATCCGTAATAAATACCCCCTGTAATATCAAGCGTCAACGATCCGGATACATCGGATCCGGATACAAGTGAGCAGGTGTATTCATCGGAATCAGTAGATACAAATGTTCCGCCATTGATGTTCAGACGTGCGTTTTTGATCATTGATATAGGAGCGTTCATATCTGAGCGTAGATTGCCTAGGGTAACATGATGCCAGTATCCCGCGTCGATCTCTACAGTGTAGTCGGAAAAATTACCGTCAGCGGTAATGTTAGAAGAATTCAGCATTCTTCCTCCCCAGACAGAGGGATATGTTCCGGTGTCAGTTATATTATCAACCTTTTCTCCGAATTCAACACTAGAGCCATTGCAGAAAATATTTGCAGTGGTTTCTGAATGGAGGTTGACTCCGTATATATATGTTTTTGCAGGGCCGAAGATATTCAAAGTGTCTTTGTAGCAAATCTCTGCGTCTTTTTTGTTTCTGTAGTCAACTCCGTCATAGTAGCTTGTGATGCTGATCTCTTTTTCATGTGTCGGTAATGATGAGTTTTGATCATACAGAGAAAGTTTGCCGCATACGACTACTGTACCGCCGTTATCAGACAATGCTTCATAAGCTCTGGTCATGGTGGCAAAAGCTGTTTTATCGCTCAATCCGTCATTTGTGTCTGAACCTTCATCTTTGACATAAAAAACTATTGGTGTAGGTTCGGTATTTTCATCACCCGAAACTGCAGTATCCGATGTAGTTTCGGAGGAGGATTGTTCAGCAAAAGACAAAGAAACTTGTGACGACATAAATAATGCAGTTATTAAGCATATAAGCACTACAGTCGAAATTTTCAGTATGCTTCTATTCATTTTTGCACATTGCCTCCTTTTGTGATGAAACAGATCGTTAATCATTGGTCATGCAGAAGAGAAGATCAGTTTGAATCTTTTGTTGATTGTGATGATGTGTCGAGAGAATTTTCGCTTGAGTAAAAATCACTCTCATTCGATATATTCAAATGAGCTCTGTCTGCGGGCATCAGTTTGAAGTAAAGTTGTTTTAGCTTCTTTTCAAAAATTACGATAAGCACAAATAATACTACACCGATCACGGTCAAGGTAGTTCCGAGTACCATAGCGTCGGATCTGTATACGAGCTTCAGAGAGTGTTTTCCAGGCTCCAGATCAAATGCAAGAACCGCATCAAGAGTCTCGTATGTTTCTATTTTTTCTCCGTCTGCATATACCTGCCATCCTGCATCGTAGGGTATGGTGGTAAACACAGTGCTCATGTTCTCACTTAGAGTTATGCTTCCCTCAAAGCTGTCTTCGGTGTAGTCATCAATAATGTAGTTGCATGAGGACAATCTGGTCATTACATCCTCGAATACAGCAGCATCAAGATAATAGAAAAAGTTTGCATTGGCAAGTATATAAAGATCATCCTTTGTCAATGTCATTGTGAGTTTGACTTTTGCGTCTTTGTTATAATTTCCGAGAGAAACAATTCTGTGAGTTTCGTTGCCGTAAAATGTTCCGTAGCTGGAAGAATTGAGAGTCAGTTTGACTTCTCTGGGGTATTCGGAAGGGAAGTAGCAGAACAATTCAGCATCTTCGGCTGCTGCGAATTCGTAAATCACAGATGCTGCTGAAGCTTTGTCAACAGGAGTATATTTGTTATGACCGTATCCAACTCCATAGGTCTCTTTTGCATTTGATGTGGAGGTGGTGACTGATGCAATCGGTTTGAATACTTCGATCGTTGTATCCTCGCCAAGCATCGCCGTTATGATCTCGTTATATCTTTCAAAAGGTGTTGCAACATCAATATATCCCTCCGGAACTGCAACCGGATCGTCATCATCATCGAGTAGATCATTAGGGTCAACAAGAGCAAGGTCTTTTATTTGTGAGTTTACTCCGTAAGCAATTGATAGTGCATAAGGGTTTTTGTATGCGACATAAGAGTTTTGCGAGTCAGCAAGGTAAACGTCATACAGAGGACTAACTGTCTGATCATCCTCTTTTGCAATGAGATACTTAACTCCGAACAACGAGTCAAATACAGGTGTTGCACCGGCATATTTGCTCCAATGAGACTTTGAAGCAAGTCCCATTTTGTTCAGAAATGTAATTGTATCCTCGTTGAGAGTTGAGGTAGAGTTTGAAAAACCCCTCAGTCCCAGTGCCATAGGGTCGTTTACCTTTCGATGATCATTTTTTTCCATTCTGTAAAATGAATCGTCCGACTCATCCACATCATCAATTATGGGACGGATACCGTCAATAAAATCATGATATGAGTTGTATGATGAAATTACAACGTCATCATCGAGAGCAACGAGATTGAGCAGTCCGCATATAAAAAGTTCAAGACATACAAAAACACAAAGTATCATTGTAGCGGTAATTTTGTATTTTGATCTTGAGGTAAGAGGAATGCCTATCGCATAGATGATCAGGAATATCAGCGAGAACCATACGCAGGCAAAATCGGGAATATTGTCGTACTCCAGTTTTTGCAAAATAAATAAAACAACTGCTGCAGCACAGCAAATTGACAGAACTGCATTTTTGTTTATATCTCTCAATCTGTCAAAGACTTTTATTCCTAAAATCAAAATTAAGAAACATAGCATAAAGCTATAGCGGTAGTTTAGCCAGTTGGGTTTTTGCATTCCGTGCCAGAACATGTCAACAGTACTGAGATTAAAACTAAGGACAAAGAAGACACCGAAAATAGCTGAGGCGATTTTTTCTCTGTGTTTGATGTGTTTGCTTATAAAATATAGCGGTAAAAATATGATAGCAGGCAGACCGCAGTATATCAGGGGTAACCCCTCGGGTCGTACAGTGTCATAGCTACCGGGGTAAAGCATAGATATCAAATCAAGAAAATCAAACTTTTGAGTAGGCGTGAAATTCGGATCGGAAAAGTTGTTTTTTCCGAGTGTAAGTGAGTATAGTGCGGGCAAAAGTATACACGCTGAGATGGCAAGTGCTATTGCAGAGAAAATTCCAACTCTGGATATCGAACGGACAAAATGGTACTTCTCTCCAAGGGGATTTATTTCTTTTCCGGAACGAGAGAAGTAGTAATAGAAGAAATAGACGAATGTAAAAATGCAAACCATGTATCCGATATAGAAGTTAGACAGAACACAAAGTGCGAGGGATATGGTGAACATTTTGTATTTGCGTTCTTTTACCAATTTTTCAATACCGAGAGCAACAAGAGGAAGCAATATAACATTATCGAACCACATAGTGTTATGTTGCATTACGATTCCGTAAGCTGAGAGTGCATACATACATGAGAACATTACCTGTGCAGCTTTGTTCTTTGTCAGTTTGTTCTCGTTTGCATAATAGCAAAAAGTAAATCCGCAAAGACCGCATTTAAGAATAAGCATCAAGTATAATGCTTCAAGCATCATGTGTTTAGGGAACAACGCAACGATGTATGACAGGGGACTTGCGAGATAGTATGCGTACATCCCGAGAAACTCTCCGCCCATCGCTCTGGAAAAGGAGTAAATAAGACTTCCGTCACCCCATATCGCATCACGTAGTGCTTCAAAGAAGTATACATACTGACCGTTGAGGTCAAGTACAAGAACAGAGCTTGTACCAAAAGGATATGTTCCCAGGGCTGCATATATCCCTAGCATTATGCCGAAAGGTATAAGAAAAGCCCAAAAAATATGTGTTCGATCTTCTTTTTTGGTGGCTGTGTTTTTTATGACAGGATCGTTATCATGCTTGTCTGAAGCACCGACACTTATATTTGCTTTCTTTGGAGATAGAGTAAAGATGTTTTTGTTTTTCATTGCTGTTCCTCTTTTGCGAAAATAATGATGACAAGAAAATAGTCTTCCTGATTTTGCTCGTTGAAATTTAAAATTATTTATATTTTAACATATCCACGCTGGGATGTAAACACTTTTTTACTTTTGTTTAAAATTTTTATTTATTAAAGCGATCGGTAAGCGACCGTTTATTGTTTTAAAAAGACTTTTGTTTCCGATTTTTACAGAATATTCTTAAATGTAGTAAGAAAACATTTGACTATGACAAAGTTGTATGATATAATATATAATAATTTTCTAATATGGGTAAATATTTGCTATGTACATTCTTGGTATAGATCCCGGGCTGGCTATTGTTGGTTGGGCGGTGCTTGATTATAGTAACGGTAGATTCAGACCTGTTGATTTTGGTGCTGTAAGAACGGCGGCACACACTCCGATAGAGGACAGACTACTGTCGATATATGATCAGATAGGGCAGATTATAGAAAGATACAAACCTCAGAGAATGTCTATTGAGGAGTTGTTTTTTAACACAAATCAGACAACAGCTATTGCTGTAGCTGAGGCGAGGGGAGTAATTATTCTACGTGCAAAACAGTACGGCCTTTCAATAAACGAATATACTCCGCTCCAGGTAAAGCAAGCTGTAGTCGGATACGGAAGAGCCGAAAAAGGACAGGTCATCAGCATGGTAACGACGATGCTTGGACTCTCAAAAGCTCCAAAGCCCGATGATACTGCCGATGCCATAGCATTGGCGATATGTGACGCTCATAGTTCAGGGTCGCTGTTAAGCGGAATGAGCAGAACTTGATTTTTGTAGATAGGTGGAAGTATATGTGGATTGCAGATAAATGGCATGATTACAGTTTGATCGATACATCGAAGGGAGAAAAACTCGAGCGTTGGGGAAAGTATACGCTGGTTCGTCCTGATCCACAGGTGATCTGGGAATCGAAGAAGAATCACCCTTCATGGCGAGATGCTGATGCTTCATACAAGAGAATCGGCGGAGGCGGTTCATGGAAAATCAATTCCTTGCCTGAATCGTGGATTATCGATTATGGATCTCTTAAGTTCAAGATAGCTCCGAGCGGTTTTAAACATACCGGACTTTTTCCCGAGCAGGCAACAAACTGGGATTGGTTCGGAGAATTGATCAAAAATGCAGGTAGACCGATAAAAGTATTAAATTTGTTTGCTTATACAGGCGGAGCTACTGTAGCTGCTGCTAATGCCGGTGCAAGTGTCGTGCATGTCGATTCTTCAAAGGGGATGGTAGCCAGGGCCAAGGAGAATGCAGCACTTTCCGGTTTGTCGGATGCACCTATTCGATATATTGTGGATGACTGCAAAAAGTTTGTCGAACGCGAGATAAGAAGAAACAATAAATACGATGCCGTTATCATGGATCCTCCTTCGTATGGAAGAGGACCGAACGGTGAAGTGTGGAAACTAGAAGATAACATTGATGATCTTGTAGCACTTATCTCGAATATTATTTCGGATGATCCTTTATTCTTCTTGCTTAATTCTTATACTACAGGGCTTTCCCCTCTTGCTATGAGATATATCGTAGAGCTCAGGCTGCCTCAAAAAAACAGAATAATTGAGGCAGAAGAGCTTGGACTCCCGACGGAAGTCGGAGGACATGTTTTGCCATGCGGCTCAAGTGTTCGTGTTACTTATAAAAAATAACGGTGATAACAGCGATGAATGAGTTTATAAAAACAGTGGATCTGTGCTACGCCTATGAGGATGAAGATGGGTACGGAGCTGATGTGCTCAAGGGAGTAAATTTATCTGTAAAAAAGGGCGAGTATGTATGTATACTCGGTCACAACGGATCGGGCAAAAGCACTTTGGCAAAGCTCCTTAATATGATTCTTGTTCCCAGCTCGGGTAAGATATATATCGACGGAAAGGACATCAGCTCAAATGACATGACTGAGGATGATGTTTTTGCAGTTCGTCAGAAGATAGGAATGGTATTTCAAAATCCCGACAATCAGCTTGTTGCCACCATAGTTGAGGAAGATGTGGCGTTTGGTCCGGAAAATCTTGGACTTGAACCCTCTGAGATTCGCAAGAGAGTTGACAGAGCACTTCGCATTGTGAAAATGACAGAGTATGCTAAACACGCCCCTCATCGGCTTTCCGGAGGTCAAAAGCAGCGTGTAGCTATAGCGGGTATTATTGCAATGAACCCTGAATGTATAATTTTCGACGAGTCAACAGCTATGTTGGATCCGTCAGGAAGATCGGATGTTGTGTCGTGCATGGAAATGTTGAATAGAGAACAGGGAATTACCGTTCTCAATATCACCCACCACATGGACGAAGCTGTCAGGGCTGACAGGGTTATAGTTGTCAATGACGGATGTGTTTGTTTTGACGGCTCTCCCTTGGAGGTGTTTTCGCAGATGAATGTACTAAAAGAACTTGGACTTGAGGCACCTCAGTCAACTGAGCTTTTGCATGAGTTAAACATATCCGGGGAGGATTTCTCTTTGCCCTGTCTTGACAAAGATGATTGCGTCAAAAGAATTATGGAAAAATACCACCTTGCATTGAATAACGGTTAATTTAGGATCAAAATTTTACAAGATGAAAATACTTGAATTAAAAAATATCAATTATACCTACGGCAGGGGTACACCGTTTGAAAAACATGCCCTTAAAGATGTGTCTCTAAGCATAGAAAAAGGTAAAATTACCGGGATAATAGGACATACCGGATCAGGAAAGAGTACACTTGTCAGTATTTTGGTAGGTTTGAATAAACCTGACACCGGAGAGCTGTTATTTAACGGTGCTAACGTATGGGAAGAATCTAAACATCCTAAAGGAGTCAAATATAACATCGGACTTGTTATGCAATATCCTGAGTACCAACTCTTCGACGAGACGGTGTTTGATGATATATGCTATGCACCCAGAAATATGCAGCTTTCTGAGGATGAGATTAAAGAGCGTGTCAGAGAAGCTGCCCTATACACAGGTCTGTCTGAGCAAATTCTTTCCAAATCCCCTTTTGATCTTTCCGGAGGGCAGAAGAGACGTGCGGCTATTGCCGGCGTTCTTGCTATGAGACCGGGTGTTCTTGTACTTGATGAGCCCGCCGCAGGATTGGACCCTCAGGGTCGTGCTGAAATACTTGGCGGATTGCGCAGTTACAGGGATAGCATGGGAACATCCATCATTATCGTCAGTCACAGCATGGAAGATATTGCAAGATACTGTGATGATATTATCGTTATGAATAACGGCAGTGTAAGGATGCATGGAAATGCCCAAGATGTATTTTCGGATGCAAGTATGCTGACTGAGTGCGGACTTACTATGCCTGATATTACCTATATATGCAAAAAACTCAAAGAGCAGGGTATGCCGATTGACGACACTGTTCTTACGATAGAGGATGCATGCAGGCAGATACACTCGTGCCTTGAAAAAAAGAGAGGTGAAGCTCATGCTTAGGGATGTTACTCTCGGACAGTTTTTCCCGGGGGACTCTCCTCTGCACAGAGCAGATCCCAGAGCGAAACTTCTTGTGACGATACTGTATATTGTTACTTTGTTTGTAGCAGGCAACATTATTTCTTTTGCTTTGTTAATGCTTTTTTCTGTGGCGATGATACTTATCAGCCGTATATCCGTCAAAGTAATTATAAAGGGATTTAGACCTGTACTGTTTATACTGCTGTTTACCTTTGTCATAAATATGTTTTTTACAAAGGGACAGCATCTTCTGTTTGAGTTCTACTTTGTATCACTTTATGCTGAAGGGATCTACAGTGCATTTATAATGTCGGCAAGGATTCTTATGCTGATCAACATTACCTGCCTTTTGATGTCATATACTACATCTCCTATAATGCTGACCGATGCAATAGAACAACTTCTCTCTCCCTTGAAGAGACTTAAAGTTCCGGTACATGAATTTGCAATGATGATGACTATCGCACTTAGGTTTATTCCCACGCTGATCGAAGAAACCGACAAGATCATGAATGCTCAAAAGACACGTGGTGCGGATTTTTCAGAGGGAGGACTTTTGAAAAAGGCAAAATCTCTCATACCTGTACTGATACCGCTGTTTGTTTCTTCTTTTAGACGTGCAGATGATCTGGCAGTCGCAATGGAATGCCGCTGTTATAGAGGAGGACAAGGGAGGACAAGAATGAACGTGCTCCGCTATTCTGCTCTTGATGCTTTATTGTTCTTGACTTTCATATTGATATTTATAGCCGTCTTATTTATTAATAGATATTTACCATATTTACCTATCAGGTGATCGTTTTAAATGAAAATTTTGTTGAAGCTAAAATATGATGGCACTGATTTTTTCGGTTATCAGGTACAGCCCTCTCGAAGGACAGTCCAAGGTGTGATCAATACAGCGTGCAAGGATCTCTTTGGATATCAATGTGACGTTACAGGATGCAGTCGAACTGATCGCGGTGTTCATGCATTATCTTTTTTTGCATGTATCAGCTCTCAAACAAATTATCCCTGTCAAGTACCAATAGATAATATTCCTCGGGCGTTAAACGCATTGTTACCTGACGATATTTCGGTTATTAGAGCTTATAATGTAGCTGATGATTTCCATCCTCGATATGATGCTATTGCCAAGGAGTATATTTATTTGCTTTACGACGGAGAATCGAAAGAACCGTTTTTAAAAAACAGAGCATTGATACTAAATAGAAAATTATCCGATGAGCAGATAGAACTAATGAACCGGGCAGTTCAGATCTTGTGCGGGGAACATGATTTTGCGTCATTTATGGCACAGGGAAGTAAGGTAACAGATACTCACAGAATTATATACAATGCTGATATTAAGAGAATTGAGGGAATGTTCGATGATAAACTCATTATGTTAAGAATAAAAGGCAATGGCTTTTTATATAACATGGTGAGGATCATTGTCGGAACTATGCTCGAAGTTGCATACGGAAAAATCGGCATAGAAGATGTTCTGCACTTACTCGAAACGCACGACCGTTCTTCTGCAGGAAATACCGTACAGCCTCATGGACTTTATTTGAATAAAGTTTTTTACAAGGATCCATTATACCAATAAATCAAGAATAGGAGGACATGACTTGTGGCTTTGAAAAATAAGTTGCTCAAAACATCAGAACATAATAATGATGGTGAGAACGTACAGGCTCGCGGTCATGCTCCGCAGTTGTCGGATTATAATCCTTACTACGCCTCCGTTTCAACAGGATACAGATATGCAAAAATTATTTGCGTTTTTGTCCTTTCTGTTTATATTTTATTTTGCATTTTGGTATTTGGAGAAAGTCTCACATACGATAATGCAAGATACGTGTTGAGAGATCTTGGCCAGATATTAACAGAAGATCAAAGCACCCCTGTTCAACAGATCACCCTCAATGTTGATGCTGATATGGACTATGGCATTTACAGAGGCAGCGTCGTAGTAGGAGGAATGTCAGGTGTTGATATCTACAGCCCCTCAGGAACTCACAAGCTTTCTGACAAATCCTCATACTCATCTCCTGTTGTATTAACGTCAGAAAAGTATTGTATTGTTTACAGCCTCGGAGCATACAATTTGAGTGTATACAATACGGTTGCACGGGTTTATGATTTAAAATTTGACCATCCTATATATGATGTTGCTTTGTCTGATGACGGATATTTTGCTGTTATGACCCAAAGCAAGGAGTATAAGAGCGTAGTTTATCTGTATGATCCTGATTTTTCTCTTGTTGCTACTTACAATAAGTCCGAATACCCATGTTCTGTGGAGATCTCTGATGCAGATAATTCGCTGTTCATTTCCGTTTTTGGTTCCGAATCAGGTCATTATGTAACGGATATTTTCTCTTATCCATTGAGATCTGACACTCCTGCATTTTCAGTGAATATATCCGGGGTTTTCCCATACGATATTGTTCTGTTTGCTGACGGGGGCAGTGCACTTATATCGGATAGTAAAACCGTTTTTATATCCAAGGACGGTAATGTTGCTTCTGAATACTCTTATGACAGTTCGATTACGAGCTACTATAATGATGATGACAGCATTTCCTTTCTTTTGTCAAAATCCACCCCTTCGATCATTACTCTGTCTTCGGTCGGAGAGTGTGTGTTTGAGACATTGTCTGAGGATGCATTAGATATATATCGTTTTGACGGCAAAATAGTTGTAGGTAAGAACGACTCGATCCAAATTTTTTCGTCGGATTCGGACAAAGATATCACCTTACCTCGTGGCATGCAAAAGATACTGTATAATGATAATTATTTGTTTGTGTGTTATCAGGAACGGATCTTACCTATGCCTATAGATTAAATCATGCTTGGTATCAATTTCTCGGAGGTTTTATATGAACTTTGTTTTTGACATTTTTCTTGTGATAATTATGTCTTTGATAATATTTACTTGCTACCGCAGAGGTGCTTTAGCTTCTGTACTTTCGCTGGCTTCAGGCATTGTATCTTTACTTGCTTCTTGGCTTTTTTACGCTCCGCTGGCGGATTATCTGAATGACAACTTTATATCTTTTCCTTTCATCAAAACGTTGAGGGATAAGATTTCAGCTTTGGCAACTGACGGAAATATCGAAAAAATGCTAAATGAAATGCCGAAGGAGTTTACTGAATTTCTAAAGGAGCTTGGAACGGACCCCGAAACGATCCAAAACGGTTTTTATGAATGCGGTGTTTCTGCTGCATCGTATGCCGACAGTATTGCTGAGAACATAGGTTCTGCATTGTCATATACATTGTCTTGCGGTATTGCAATGCTTGTAATCTTTACTGTCAGCTCAATAATATGTTCGGTCATATCTTTGATTTTGAACTCGGTTGTAAAATTGCCTATTCTTAACAGCACAAACAAGCTTCTGGGACTTATTCTGGGTATTTGCGGTGCTGTAGTGTTTGCATGGGTCTTTTCGCAATGTTCGGTCATGCTCTTTGACTCGCTCAAAGCCATCTATCCTGATGCGTTCAATTCTGAAAGTATTGAAAATTCGTATATAATCAATTTCTTTTATAGTATAAATCCGCTTACATTTTTGACTGCATGACAGTCTTACTTTCGATCGTTTGACTGCTTGTAAAAACGATCTGGTGTTTTCCTCGGAGGATCTGTTTATGAAAACAAAGTATATTCCCAACATTCTGTCAAGTATAAGATTATTGCTTGTCGGAGTTTTTGTATATTTTTATTATTATGTAAGTATCTATGCCGCTTTGGCTATATTTATCATAGCCGGTATAACAGATGTCATAGACGGTATTTTAGCCAGAAAGTTCAACTGGATAACAAACCTCGGAAAGATTCTTGATCCAATCGCTGACAAAGCAATGCAGATCACCGTTTTGATTTGCATGTCTTTGGGAGACAAACCTCTCATTCCTTGGTGGGTCGCTGCATTCTTTGTTGTGAAAGAAGCGTTGATGGCTTTTGGTGCTCTTTTTATGTTTAAAAAACGTGATACTGTCGTATCCAGCAAATGGTTTGGAAAACTTGCTGTTTGCATTTTCTACGCAACCGTATTTGTTATTATTGCTTTTGATCCTATTCCTGCGATTGTAGTAGTTCTCAGTGTAATTACAGTCCTATTCGCAGCGGCAGCACTGGTCAATTATACACTTTCATATCTTAAAAGTACTCAAAATCACTCATGTGAAACAAAAATATAAAATTCATCTATCAAATTTTAGTGTTAGATGGTCGCAAATCTATTTACCCCTGAAAGGAAAGAATTTTTACAATGGAAATGTGTTCAAGATGCCATAAGAGAGTGGCAGTTGTGTTTATAACAAGAATAGAAAATAACGAAACAAAAAACGAAGGCATCTGCCTTAAATGTGCAAAGGAACTTGGTATAAAGCCCGTCAATGATATGCTTGAAAAAATGGGAATATCCGAAGATGACCTTGACAATCTTACCACTGATATGGATGGTTTCATGGGTGGTATCATACCTTCTGATGATGACAGTGACGAAGAGGGAGGGGCTCCCGCAATAGACTTGCCTAAAATATTTAGTGAGAGCGGTCTTGGAAATTTTCAGGATATCGGCAAAGAAAAGAAATCAAAAGATCAAAAAAAATCATCTAATCAGCAAGACTCTGCAGATAAGAAGAAAAAATACCTCAGCACATATTGTCATAATCTTACAGAAGATGCAAGACAAGGTAAGCTTGACAACATCATAGGCAGAGAAAAAGAGCTGGCAAGAGTAATACAAATACTTCTAAGAAGGCAAAAAAACAATCCGTGTCTTATTGGTGAGCCGGGTGTCGGAAAAACAGCTATAGCTGAGGCTTTAGCTCAGAAAATAGCTTCAGGAGATGTTCCTTTCAAGCTTAAAGAATGTGAAGTATATCTTCTTGACCTGACAGCACTTGTAGCCGGAACTCAGTTCAGAGGGCAGTTTGAGTCAAGAGTCCTTGGCCTTTTGAACGAGGTAAAAGCACAGGGAAATATAATACTTGTTATAGATGAAGTGCACAATATTGTCGGCACAGGTGATTCCGAAGGCAGCATGAATGCAGCAAATATAATGAAGCCTGCCCTTTCCAGAGGTGAAATTCAAGTGATCGGTGCTACTACTCTCAATGAATACAGAAAGTACATTGAGAAGGATACTGCACTTGAGAGGAGATTTCAGCCTGTAACTGTAAATGAGCCTTCCATTGACGATACCGTAAAAATGCTAAAAGGAATCAAGAAGTATTATGAGAGCTTCCACGGCATTAAAATACCTGAATATGTCCTTCACAGTGCAGCTGTTATGTCCGAGAGATATATTACAGACCGTTATCTGCCGGATAAAGCGATCGACCTGATTGATGAAGCTGCATCACATATATCGTTATCTTCTCATCATGTCAATAACAAACTCAGACTACAAAAGGAAAAAGCAGACTTGGAGAAGAAAAAGGAGAGTTGTGAAGCACTGCCGGATACTAATGAGGAGCAACAGCAGACCAAGTACAAAGAACTTGCAGCTATCAAGGTAGAACAATTGAGACTTGACCAGGATCTTGAGGAAGCTGAGCTTGAATGTGAAAAAATCGAAATGACCGTGGCTGACCTTGCCCGTGTTATTGAAATTTGGACAGGGGTTCCTGCATCCTCGATCACGGAGAATGAATTTGAAAAGATCGATAAGTTAGACATAAAGCTAAAGCAGAGAATAGTCGGACAGGACAAGGCTGTCAGCTCTGTCACCAAAGCTATCAAACGTAAAAGAGCCGGTGTATCTTATAAGAGAAAACCTGTTTCTTTCATATTTGCAGGCCCAACAGGTGTTGGAAAAACTGAACTCGTCAAAGTTTTGGCAGATGAGCTGTTTGATTCTCCCGAGACTCTGATACGTCTTGACATGTCGGAATTTATGGAGAAACATTCTGTCTCCAAGATCATTGGTGCACCTCCCGGATACGTGGGATATGATGAAGCGGGACAACTCACGGAAAAAATCAGGCGAAGACCCTACAGTGTAATTCTTTTCGACGAAATTGAAAAAGCACATGCCGACGTGCTCAATATCCTGTTGCAGATTCTTGACGATGGACAGATAACCGATGCACACGGCAAAACTGTAAACTTTGAAAATACTCTTATCGTGATGACCACCAATGCAGGTTCGGATAGATCAGGGGCCATTTCCGGATTTTTGGATAAAGCCGAAGAGGCTTTATCGGACAAAACCGAACGTGCTTTACTGAGTTTTTTGCGTCCTGAGTTTATAAATAGAGTTGATGAGATAATTACCTTCCGCCATCTTGATATTAATGATTTTAAACAAATTGCACGTATCATGATCAAAGAACTCGAAAGTGCTCTGTCAGAAAAAGATATAAAACTTCGTTATACAGATTCTGTCACCGAATATATAGCCAAAAAATCATTTTCTGAAAAATACGGTGCAAGAAATATGCGTCGCTTTATTCAGACCAATATCGAGGATGCTTTAGCTGAGAAGATAATATCTTCATATAATTATTCTCTTAGTGCTGTAAGCCTGGATATAAACGGGGAAGAACTGGAAATAAAAACTATTTAATGATGAGGAACTACATTGAAATATTACGGCAATAGCTCAGATAGAACAGAAAAACTTTTTAAAACCGATTTTTCAAGTGGTCTGAGCGACAAAGAAGCAAGAGTGCGTCTTCGTCATTACGGACAGAATATTATTTTTGACAGCGGGAAAAGGTTTCCTCTGAGGGTCATTAGAAAGCTTGTATTTGATCCCGTATCGCTTCTTCTTTTGATTTCGGCTGTGATATGCTTTTCTTACTCTGCAGTTTGGGACGGTTTGATCATCAGTTTCGTTTGGCTTTTCAATATCGTTATTACGATAATGGCTTATTTTAAAGCTGACAGTATTCTCTGCACATTAAAAAATTACGGGATAC
>JAZNOK010000098.1:0-7298 GCA_045580775.1 Eubacteriales bacterium | reverse complement strand
AGTTATATTCGAGCAAGCTCTCCTATAACTCCGTTCGACTTGAATGTGTTATGCACGCCGCCAGCGTTCATCCTGAGCCAGGATCAAACTCTCTAAAAATTCTATATCCTCACCCTAAGGTGACAATACCATTCTCAGAGTTTCTCTGACTTTTAAAATACTTTTTTGCTTGGTTTGTGTTTCTTCTGGAATTTTCGAGATCTCTCACACGATACATTTCTGCATCGCTCTTTGTGTTTCATCTCTCGTCTTGTTGTTCAATTTTCAATGACCTACACCGCCGGGCTTCCGCCGAGCGACCTTGTTATTATACTGCATCAACTCGCGTTTGTCAATACCTTTTTGAAAAAATTTTTCACTTTTTCCCGCTGGTCTTTCCACCTGCTCGGTATTCCCTCCGCTCATCGCGACAGCTTTGTTAGTATAGCACTTTCATTCCCCTTTGTCAATACCTTTTTTGAAAGTTTTTTAAGGTTTTTTTATTTTTTTGATTATTCCGCCTTATTTCTACACATAATTTAACTGCAAAGTGTCATTATTTAGTTATCGGAGGTTTTTATGCTTGGAGTTATCATAAGAACGCTTATAATCTACTTTTCCCTGCTTTTCTTTATGAAGCTAATGGGCAAGCGTCAAGTAGGAGAGCTTGAGATCTCCGAGCTTGTAAGTACTCTTTTGCTCTCTGAGATAGTTTCCATGCCTATAGAAAATGCAGACATACCGATAGCTTCAGCTCTTGTTCCAATGCTTATAATCATATCACTCGAAATAATACTGTCATTCTCTATCACAAAAAGTGACCTCTTAAAACGCCTTCTGTCCGGCAAACCCAGTGTACTTATAAAACGCGGAGTTGTTGATATTTCTGAGCTTCAAAAATCTCGCATGTCGGTAGAGGAGCTGATGAGTGAGCTTCGACTCAAAGGTATCGGCGAGATTGATGATGTTTATTATGCTATGCTCGAACAAAACGGACAAATAAGTGCTATACTAAAAAAGTCCCGCTCCCCTGTTTGCTGCAAAGATATCTCTATCGAAGCTCAAGACCCGGGTATTTCTCATCCTATAATAGTAGACGGCCATATCAAAAAAAGCGTCCTTCAGTCTATCGGACGTAACGAATCATGGCTCAATTCGAAGCTCAAAGAAAACGGGCTGTGCATAGGCGAAGTATTTTTGATGACTGTGAACGACTCATACAACATCACCATTATTAAAAAAGGAAGAGAATAATGAAACAGTTTATATTTTCTATTGTTATAATGCTGTGTATAATCGCCATTTCTGCCGCAAACGGTTATGCCACAGTCAATGCAGCCGATGCTCTTTTCTCATCCCTTGATAATCTTAACGAAAAAAAAAGTGCAGAAGCTTTTGAGGTTTACTTATCTTCCTGGAACAGATACAGTTTTTATTTTGATCTGACGTTGCCAAAGCAAAGATCCGAGCGGATAGAAGAGGGGATATGTATGCTCAGAGCGGCGATAAACGCAAATGATCCTGTAGCCTTCGAGTATGGAGTTGAATTCTCTAGAATCGCCATCAAGGCAGTAAAAGAATCAAATGAACTCAGGCTGAAAAATATTTTATAATATAAAGCCATTTATCATGTTGACACATGATATGATTTATACTATAATATATACGTACTACAAAACACACTACTGACCCGAGCATATACAAAAACTGCATACGGGTCTTTTCATATTTTAACGAAACGGAAATACATAAAATGAGTTTTGATCAAAACAGAACGCAAACACCTACAGCTTCTCCGCATCATACTTTGAAAGATGCAAGAAGTGCCACGCCTTCTCCTGTGGATACAAGGGGACAAAGGCAAAGAACCAAACAGTACACACACACACATCAAGCACAACTCGACAAGATCAAGCGTGAAAATCCCGATATTGTTAAGCACAAGCGTTATACAAATTCTTACGCATCAAAGAGAAGAAAAAATCATGCACTTGTACTTGTGCTGGTAGTCTTCCTATGCTTTTCTCTCAGTTTGCTTGCGGTATACGGAATTGCAACAATGCTGAAAAGACAAACAGTCTCCGGCATTGACACTGACCAAACGCAGGGATCATCCGAAAACGCAAACAACGTCACATACGCTCTGAGTGAGCAAACTACAGAAGCTACGCTCCCTCCTGACGAGCCTCCTGTAGTATCTGTATACGCTCAGGTAACAGATAGCACAAAGAATTTGGGCAGCAATGTTGTAAGCACGAACGCAATACTGATCAGCCTCGATTCTCATACTGTAATAGCCCAAAAGAGCTCAGGAGACAGAATATATCCGGCATCAATGACAAAGATCATGACTCTGCTTGTTGCAGCGGAAAGAATGACCTCTCTCGATCAAACTGCCACAGTAACATTTCAGACAACAGATTATTGCTATCAGCAAGGAGCGTCTGTAGTAGGTTTTAGTGCGGATGAAACGGTAACAATGGAAGATCTGCTCTACGGCACTATCCTTCCATCCGGAGCTGACGCTACAATGACACTCGCAGAATGTATCGCAGGCTCGGAAGAAGCATTTGTACGTATGATGAACGACAAAGCAACAGAGCTTGGACTTACAGGGACGCATTTTGTCAATACCTCAGGACTGCATCATCCTGATCATTATTCAACCGTACATGATATCGCAATTATTCTGAAAGCTGCAATGGACAACGATGTGTGCTTCAAGGTGCTGAGCACATCTCACTATGTCACAAGCGAAACTACGCAACATCCCACAGGAATTCCGCTGTACAGCATAGTGCACCAAAGAACATCTATAATCAAACTCAATGAAATTAGTATCGTCGGAGGAAAAACAGGCTACACACCCGAGGCGGGACAGTGCCTTGCCACCTATGCAATAACCGAAGATAATCGCGAGTTCATTTTTGTTAGTGCCAGCGGCCCTGCAGGAGACAAGCTGCAGCCGGCCAAGGATGCCGAGTACGCATACAAAACTTTTGCGGTCTCTGACAACAAAACAGAAACAGAAACAGAAACAGAAACAACAACCGATATAGCGGCGTAGATTTAATAAATATTTAAAAGCGAAGCAGAACACATCAGTCCTGCTTCGCTTTTTACGTATAGATAATTGCGTAAAATATATCTTTTACAAAATCTAATTTCACCATTTGCACAGGCCAAGCACTTACACCCAAACCCGCTAGTGCGGCGAAAGGAAGAATCCAAGCGGGAGATGGAAGTGGCGTTAGTTCTATCTCCGACTTAGATCCTTCGCTACGCTCGAGGATGACAGTCGGAGGCGAGAGGTTTGCTAAAACCGGTAAAATCGTTTACACGTGATTGACAGAGCCCCATCCCCGATGTCATTCTTGAGGGAGGCTTTAGCCGACCGAAGAATCCATGCGGGAGATGGAAGCGACGTTACTCTCTACTCACCCTCAGATCTTCGGTAGCGGATGGGAGACTGTATTTTGAACTGTGGTATTTTCGCAATCTCCTATAAAGCAAAAAGGAAGCAAAGCATCCAAGTGCTCTGCTTCCCTTTATCATGTGAATGATGATGTCAAATGTCAGTAGGCATGATCATGCCGAAGGGGGTAAAAATCAGACTTGCTCTGTATAAGCCAACTTCTGTATTATCACTATAATGTCGCGGTTGTTGAGCTTTCCGTCGGAGTTTATATCCGCATAACTCATATCACAACCTGTATCCCAGCCGAGCAAGTGACGAACGAGCAACGCTACGTCGCTGTTGGTCATCTCGCCGTCTCTGTCAACATCCTCGTTAAGCACAAACGCAATGCTGTTTTCTTTTGCATACTCGTATGCAGCAGAGCCGAACGTTGTACGCAGAGAAATGTTCGTGCATTTTTCAAAGCATCCTGCACCTATACTCTCCACGGTGTCATCAATGACCACTTCCCCGAGAGACGTACAATTGCGGAATGCATATCTGCCTACACTTTCAACCGTATCCGATATATTTAAGTTTTTCACAGAGCTGCAACCGTAGAATGCATATTCACCAACAGAAATAATTCCATCGGGTATAGAAACACTCTTGATGCCTGTGCAATTGATAAAGGTATAGTTCTTTACCTCGCCGAGCTTTGCATTTATGGCAACCGAGGTTATATTCTTGCCGTTTGCACAGAGCTTCTTTGCGTAATATGTAGGATTCGAGGTGTAATGAGCAAAGTCGATCTTGCACCAAGCGTAAAGGCTCAAAATGTTGACCTCAGAAAGTGAACTGCAACCGTAGAAAGCCTTGTTCTCTATCTTTGTAATGCTCGAAGGAATAGTTATACTCTCGAGTGCTGTGCAGCCCGAGAATGCACCCTCTCCAATGGCGGTTACAGTGTATACCACTCCGTCCTTTGATACAGTCGATGTTACACAAACGTCAGAAAGAACACTCTCCGCATCATAACCAACAACAGAAGATGTTAAAGTATCACCTTCCAAGTCATAGATAACACCGTTGTAAGCAATGTTATTCTCATCAAGCATTCCTTCTATCATAAAACAAGATATTCCTTCCCACTGAGGAGAAGTAAAACCTTTTGCCCATTCATGATACAAAGCAAGATCATCCGAGTAAAAGCTATCCAGCGTCTCGGGTGCATCACCCAAAAACTCTATTGTTCTGACATTCGTTGTATTAACGCTGCCCTTTCCCAAAAAACCAAAAGCAAAAGCTCCGATGGTTTTAACGTTTTTCCCAACAATTACTTTAACTAATTTATCGCAATTCACAAAAGCAATGGACGGTATTGATGATACTTGATCCGGAATGCGTATTTCTTCAAGTGATGAACAATAAGCAAACGCTTCTCTGCCAATATACAAAAGCTCCTCTGGAAGTTCAATTTTTTTCATTTTAGAACAACCATAAAACGCACTCGGAATGATAATTCTTGTACTGGCATGGATTGTGCATGACTCAATTTTTTTATCAACCGGTTTAATAACCGCATAATAGGAATTCTCCAAGCTACCGAGATACAATATATTGTCATAAGAATTAAATTCAAGATTATTACATCCCTGAAATTCAGTGTTCAGATCTGTAATTTTGTTGCTGAGAGTAATATTTTTCAAAGCTGTGCAATTATCAAACGCACCGTAACCAATACTTGTCACGCACTCTGACATGACGATACTTTCGATACCTTTGCAGTCCACAAAAGCATACCGATTTATTGAATAATCGGTAGGCATATCAGGAAGTGTCAGGGCGGTCTCATCTCCGGCATAATATATCAGATACGAACCTTTTTCAGAATTATAATAAATATAATTGTCTATGTTTTGAATCTTACTCTCTCCGCAATGTACCTCAATTGCCGATGCTGCAACTCCACCATAATCGTAATTTCCGGCAACAATATTCAAAGGTGAGAGATTGATTACTTCAACCAATCTGCCACAACCATTAAATGCATCATATTGGATCTCTGAAATGCTCGATGGAATAGTAATAGTCAAAAGCTTTATGCAACCCTCAAATGCACAACTACCTATTACAGTAACACTACCGTCATCAGGAATAACACTATTTTTGCATCCTGCAACGAGAGTCTTGCTCTCCATTTCAATTATGCAGTTACCGCTACCGTGGTATATACTGTTGTCCTTATCAACTACTATGCTTTCGAGAGACGTGCACCCCGAGAATGCAGATCCCCCAATACTTGTCACACTCGACGGAATACTGATACTCGCAAGATCCGCACAATTTGTAAATGCCAAAGAACCAATAATGTTCACACTGCCATCATTCGGTATTACACTATTTTTGCATCCTGCAACGAGAGTCTTGCTCTCTGTCTCAATTATGCAATTGCCACTACTGTGGTATACACTGTTTTTGGCTCCCACACTCATACTCGTAACACTTGTACAGTTATAAAAAGCCCCCTTGCCTATGTTCGTAACACTCGATGGAATACTAACATTCAAAATTCTACCGCAACCACGGAATGCATAATCACCTATATCAGTTACTCCTTCGTAAATACTGACACTGACAAGGCTGCTGCAATCATCAAATGCATAATTGCCGATGCTTGTTACACTTGACGGAATACTGACGCATGTAAGGCTAGTACAACTATCAAATGCAGATTTTCCAATACTTTTCACACTTGACGGAATACTGACTCTCTCGAGATTTGTGCAGCTAATAAATGCATCACCACCTATGCTCGTAACACTTGACGGAATGCTGACGCTAACAAGACAACTGTAAGAAAAAAATGCATAATTTCCGATTCTCTCAGCTCCATCAGGAACAGTCAACTCGGTAACCAGAGTATCGTTCAAATAGAGTTTGTCCGAGCGATGCAGAGGATTTGAATCGTAGTATACAAACCTAATGTTGCACCATGCCGCAATGTCTGTAATATTTACGCTTTCCAATGACGAACAGTTTAAAAAAGCCCCGGAATCGATTGTTGTTATACTTGGTGGAATGCTGATACTTGTAAGACTCGTACAGTTACAGAATGCATTGTTTCCTATACTCGTTACACTTGACGGAATATTTATACTTGAAAGGCTCTTGCAGTTATAGAATGCGTAGGCACAAACTATTCTTGCGTTGGGATTTATCGTACATGATTTTATAGAGGTTGATGAAGCCTTCATCAATACCAAATATGGGCAGTTTGAATTTCCAAGATATTTGGCATTATCGTAAGTATTGTAGTTCAATTTCGTACATTCATAAAACGCATCTGCTCCAATGCTCACAATACCCAAAGGGATATTGATGCTAGTAAGAGACGTACAGTTGCTAAACGCTCCTGGACCTATATTTGTTACACTGTCCGGAACATTGATACTCGCAAGACTCGTGCAGTAAGAAAATGCAGCTTGACCTATACTTGTTACACTATCCGGGATATTGATACTCGCAAGACTCGTGCAGTAAGAAAATGCAGCTTGACCTATGCTCTTACACAAGCTGCCATCTTCAAAGGTCACTTCGGTTATTTTAGGTGACTTTGATGAACTGTAATAGGGAGAGAACAAATACGCAGGAATGTGTTCCACATCTTTTCCTATTGTCAGATTTATTCCGTCACCCGATTGTCCTGCATTATAAAAAACATAGTTGTAGGAGGAAAAGTCTGCACTGTTTGTCGCATTAAAGTAGATGTTCTCAAGAGCGGTGCAATAATAGAATGCATCGTTTCCGATGCTTTTTATGGTATCCGGGATGCATATACTTGCAAGACTCGTGCAGTAAGAAAATGCAGCTTGACCTATGCTCTTACACAAGCTGCCATCTTCAAAGGTCACTTCGGTTA
>JAZNOK010000097.1:0-4486 GCA_045580775.1 Eubacteriales bacterium | reverse complement strand
TCGCCACGCTCTAGGATGCTCCGCGGGTTTTCGCACCTAAACGGTGATGAAGAAAAGCCGCGGAGAGGAAAAAACAACGAGCAATACGAGGGCAACCCCTTGCCTGAGTAGTGCGACTATGTTTTTGACCCGTCCAGTCGGGAGGGGAGCTTTGCAAAATGTCCGATATTCAAGATCCTTACTCTCTGCTCCCGCTTAGATAAGTGAGACTCCAAATCTTTGATTTGGTAAGTCGAACTTATGCATGCGAGCGACAGCGAGTCGCTTCCTTCGGTCGCGGATGCTCCGCTCCCTCATCCATGACAGTCGGAGTGGGACTTTGAAAATTGCAATTCTTACACAAAAATCAAGACCACCGGTCAAACCGATGGTCTTGATTTTTTCACAGGCAATAGAATTCAAAGAGCTCTTTTCGCTTATTTTGAAATGTAATTCAATTTCTTTTTTCCATATCAAAGTATCAAAAGCATAAATCCGGTCAGCACAAACAAAAACGTGAAGTTGTAAGCGGAAAAGAGCTTGACATAATATGCGGTCTTTGTGGGATTGTGGGTGGTATATTCTCTGAACGTGATCAGCGACGCGAGCGAAGCTATGAGTGTTCCGGCACCGCCGATATTTACTCCGATCAGCAGCTCCTTGTAATTATCGGTAAACTGAGATAGAAGAATTGACGAGGGGACATTTGAAATAAACTGGCAGGAAAGAGTGCTCGTCAGAAGGGCACTTTTTTCCATCAGGAAAGAGAACAGCTCGCGGACCGAGTCAATCCTCGCCATATTCCCTGCAAAGATAAAGAAAAATACAAACGTCAAAAGCAGCGGATAGTCAACTGACTTTAGTGCCTGTCTGTCCGCAAAGAAAAGTACCGATACAATGATAAGCAGTCCCGCCAGGTAAGGTATTCCCCTGAATACTATCAGTATCGACAGAGCAAAAAGCACAAGATACAGCAAGGTCCTTTTTCTCGGGAGATTCGTGTCTGAGCCAGACAGCACAAGCGGCTCTGCCTTGATGAAAACGAGGCAGGATACCGTGATCAGCACAATAGACACCAAAAAGGGAGCAAGCATGATCTCCATAAACTCCAGCGTCGGAATGTCAAAGTGCGAATATAGATAGAGATTTTGCGGGTTTCCAAAAGGAGTAAGCATACCGCCGAGGTTCGCCGCTATGTTCTGCAGAATGAAAGTGTGAGCCATGTACTTTTCGCATCCGCCCGCGTGAAGCACAAAATACCCCAGCGGCAGAAAAGTAAGCAGAGCCATGTCGTTTGCTATCAGCATCGACCCGATAAAGGTAATATAAACAAGCGACAGCACGCACAGGCGTGCGTTTTTTGTTTTTTGAACTATCTTTTCCGCAATAATGTAAAAAAACCTGATATTCTTCAGAGCACACACCACCGCAAGCACGCAAAACAGGCATGTCAGCGTCTTCATATCAAAGTACCCAAGATATTGTGCATCTACTCCGACTATCATGCTCGTAATAAGTGCCGCCGCAAAGGCTACGGTCATAACGATATTATTCCTGAAAAAACCAATCACAGGTGAAAACGACAAGCTGAACCTATGTCCGCCGTGAACACCGTGAGGGTGTTTGAGAATGCCCTGATTTGTCATAACTGCTTTTTCTCTTTCTATATTATATATTAGATCAAACCCTCGCCAACTGTAGAGTATACCACATTGACGTGTGCTTTTCTATAGTGAGAAAATGAGAAATTCACACGCAAGAACCGTCATTTTTATGTAAAAAATATATAACTGCACAACGAGAAGGACGAAAACAGGCGGGGAAAAAAGCTGGGGACGCAGAGAATGAGCGGGGAAAACCCTTTTGCAAAAGGGTTTTCCCCGTGCCCCTTTCCTAAAAACTATGAAAAATTTTTATGGGGCCTATTCGTTACTTTCATCTCCCGCTTAGATAAGTGAGACTCCAAATCTCCGATTTGGCAAGTCGAACTTATGCATGCGAGCGACAGCGAGTCGCTTCCTTCGCTACGCTCGAGGATGACAGGGCGGAGAGGGGACTTCGCACAGAGCCTCCCTCGGCCTTGACAGTCGGAGGGAGCTGCCGGGCATAACAAAAAGGAGCCTTGTCAGCTCCTTTTTTGTTATGTTAGGTTAGGTTTTAGATCCGTATTTTTCAATTACTTTCATGAAAAATCTGACCTGATCGCTGATATTAGTTACCCATCCGCCGGGAGTTGTAGCTTCCAATATATCTTCGGGGGCATATTCCCGAAGAGCTTCTTTGGCGGTTTGCACGGCAAGGTCGGTCTTCATTTCATCTAGATATGCAAGCGTACACAAAACATACGATTCATCGGTCATATGCGGATATTCACAATCACTTCGATCTGATCCGGGTCTGCAATACTTCAGAACAAATTCATTAACGGTATATTTGTTCTCAAAATCCTGCAAAGCACGCTCCGCCGCAAGATAGACGTTCTTAGCGGTTTGCTCCATATCTTCTGTCGGCTTAATAATCTTACCACCCAGACGGATCATATCCACAACAAATGCTCCGCTTACCCGCAAAGCCAAAGTGTTGTGAAGCCACTCCCAGCCATCTCCAAGAACGTTTGCCCATATATCGTCATAAGAGTATTTTTTAATATAAAATTCATAGTTTGTACACAACTCCTTTGTACGTGCATTTATATAAATATTCACAAAAAAATTGACAACATTCTCGCCGTGTTTTTTGTAAATATATCCTTTGCCATGCCTATAACCGTTTTCCTTAAAGATTCGTATTACGTGTTCTTTGAATAACTCTTTTGTTTTCCTATCAAGTTTAGCCATTCGTACCGTCCTCGTCAACATATACAATAATACCCATATCAGCCTCCTCGTATATCTGCCTATTCACCGTATCTAAAAACTTGTACGCATTGTCTGTAGGCTCATACAGAAAATGTATCTCTACAGAGCAAAACACTACCTTTGATGCGTCACAGAGATTTTTATATTGTCCGCTTGTCCAAAAAGATATGTATGCGTTTATCTTATCCTGCAGAGCAATAAGGTGCTCATACTCCTCATCCCAAGGCAAATGGTCCGACAGCAAAAGTACCAGGGTTTCTCCTTCGTTTGCCATTGCTAAACCGTCAACTTTGTTTTTTTCCAGTATCGACATATTCAGTTACTCCTCCCGGTCTTACGATTTTAATAGATATTCCTGCAGAGATCTCCATCCCATGCTTGAAAATGCCTTTTTGTTTAGTTACAATCATTCCGCCGCGTTCTTTAATTATTTTAAAAGCTTTCTTTTGATTGTCAGTAAAAGGTGCAGTCTCTGACGATTTAAACTCAGCTATCACTATATTGCCTTCCGCATCAAAGCCAATCGCATCTGCCCTTATTGTAATTTTCGTGTCATTTTCACCATATACCACTATCGTAACCTGCTCTTGGGCATTGGTATATTGTGACGAGAATTCCTTAAATTTCTCAATCTCAAACAACTTTCCTTTTTTTCTGTTCTGTGCAAGTATTTCTCTTTTCTTTTGCTTGAGCAAGTTTTGAGCATTGGTAGTATTATTTATTATACCATATTCTGCCGAATTGTCAATCGGAGAGTTCGGCTCCGGCATACCGTCTCCGCTCAGAATGACGCATAGCAGTTGCGACTGTGTTTTTGACACGTCGGCGGAGGGGCTTTACTCACTAATGCAAAAACCGACGCAAAACTGCGTCGGTTTTTGTGAGTTTTACTCTTTACTAAGCTGTTTTAGCACATGCTCGATAAAGTCGTCAGGAAGCTTCAAATTGTAATTTTCCACATAAAATATCGTATCTGTTGACCATTTGTACACTCCATCCGATTTTAAAGTCCATTCCCCCGGTATTGCTTTACCTGTTATCACGTCTTTTGCGATTCCTGCATAAGCTCCAATCGTAGCACCTTCCCTAAGGTATGATACAATCATTTTTTTGTCTCGAATACTTCTTTCACTTTTGAAATCGTTTTCTGTTTTTTCTTTTCTTGTCATATTCTCAATAGGTTTACAAAACGTATCAAGAGATATCAGATTTTTATAATCGTCCTTTTTCATCACTTTTCTCTCCCCTCAAATAATATCCATTCTCCTTCCCCGTTCCTTCCGACCTGCATTGTTCCATCAGAAAAAACCACAACAATATCGTTCGGTGCCAACACATTTACTTTTAGTTGCTGTGCCAACGCACGTGCAGCAATTGCTCCGCTTGCACCCGTATTGCATGATATCAGACGTATATCGCCTCCATGATAATTGGGATCTTCACGCAGTATTTCCGCAAATTCTCTCGGTGTGTATACAGAAGCCGTTTTCCCATCAAGATCTCTCATTTCAAAACCTGTTTTATCCCCATGAATAACCACATCTTCATATCCATCTAACGGCGTAATTTTCTGAGAATTTATATATAGCTCATCAGATGAATTAACATACCGTGACAAAACATAACTTCCACCAAAAACCATTATACCA
>JAZNOK010000096.1:0-6925 GCA_045580775.1 Eubacteriales bacterium | reverse complement strand
AGCTATCATTATGCAAAAATTACAATGACATAGTGTGGATCTGATTTTTGCTTGTTGCTTTTTATCAAGCACACATCAAAAATCAGAGATGCCCAAACGTCTTTTGTGACAAATTTTAAGGAGGAAAACGAAAATGAAAACTATGAAAGCGATGCTCGTAAAAGAGAATCAGTCACTTGTATGGAGTGATGTTGAATACCCTGTGATGCACTCAGACGAGGTAATTGTAAAGATAGAGTGTGCGGCTGTCAACCGTGCTGACCTCATGCAGAGAGCGGGAGATTATCCGCCCCCTCCCCGATGCCCTGAATGGATGGGCCTTGAGATCTCCGGTGAGATCATCGAGATGGGAGAAGAGGCAAAGGCAAAGAGCAACTGGAAGATCGGCGACAAGATATGTGCCCTTCTCGGCGGCGGCGGATATGCTGAATATGTTGCGATCAAGTATGATATGATGATGCCCGTTCCCAAGGGGATAAGCATGGAGGAGGCTGCAGCTATGCCTGAGGCTTTTGCTACAGCGTACCTCAATCTTTTCCATGAGGGAAGAATAGAAGCAGGAAACACCCTCCTCATGCATGCAGGAGCAAGCGGACTTGCAAGTGTGGTTATTCCCATGGCAAAGGCGTTCGGAGTCAGAGTCATCACTACCGTCCTCAATGAGGAAAAGGCAAAAGAGATCGAGCACCTGAAGGCGGATATTGTTGTTGATACCTCCAAAGAGGATATCAAGGATGTGCTTCGTGCACAGCTCGATGCGGGAACACCTGTTGATGTTGCTATAGACTGTCTGGGAGGCAAAGATATGGCAAACTGCCTGCCCTATGTTCAGAGATGGGGCAGATGGATAATGATCGCTACTCTCGCAGGAGATCTGACGGAACTTAACATGAAAAATCTCTACGTTAGAAACATTCGTCTTATCGGAAGCACCCTCAGAGCTAGAACTCCCGAGTTCAAGGCACAGATACTCGCATCTCTCGTTCGCGATATATGGCCCAAGGTCGAGTCCGGTGAGGTCAGAGCGACAGTATACAAGATCCTTCCCATGTCCGAAGCAGAGGCGGCTCATGAGCTTCTTGCGTCCGGCACAAGTGCGGGAAAGGTTGTTTTGCGTGTAGCGGAGTAAACCGCTGCCTCAAAGAGTATCATAGCCGCTTTGACTCAAAAGAGACAAAGCGTATCTGTGACGGTAATATATATGGTAAAACAAATTATTGTAAAGGAACCTACGAAAGTGAAAAGAAAACATTTACTCGCATTGATTTCCTTATTGGCGGTCGTTATTGCAGTCGTTATGTCTGCGGTGATGATATCCGCGGCAGAGCAGATAGTCTTTGTCGATCAGGCAAAGGGAAATGACTCTAACAACGGTACGAGCCAGACCGCCGCATTCAAGACTCTCGATGCAGCATTCAAGAAACTTGGAGACAACGGAGGAACACTGGTTCTCGTATCAGACTACACTCTCTCATCTAACTACGAGAGTCCTCAGTACAAGGGTCAGGTCACACTCACTTCAAAGTACGACGGCAAGGATCTCGGAGGCAGACTCAAGATCACGGGATCGTGTGTTTTCAGCCTTCACGGAAGCACCGTTTTCAAGGATGTAACGGTGCACCAAAGCTCGGCACTTACCTTTGTTGCAAACTTCAATCCCATCGTGTTTGACGACGGCTTTGCCGTAGAGAGCACCGGTACAAAGAATGTAAGTGTCGTAGGAGGTTATTGGGAGCCCAGAGACTCTACACTCAAAAACGACCTTGACTCTCACATAACAGTCAACAGCGGAGACTTCTACTACCTTCTCGGTTTTTCAAGAAAGAAGGGTGCAGCTACTCAGGAATACACAGGTACATCTCATATCACTGTCAACGGCGGTACAGCATCAAAGCTGTTCGGCGGTACAAGTGAGAATCACTACGGCGGAAGCACCGTTATTACCGTCAACGGCGGTAAGATAGGTGAGCTGCATACCGCAGGAGATGTTACCAGACGCCTGAAGGGCACGGCTACAGTTACTCTCAACGGAGGAAAGGTAACCACTCTCGATGTCAACAATGTTGTAGGCGATGTCAAGGTCAACATTGTCGGTTCAGCTCCTTCTTCGGCCGCAGTTACCTATGCCAACAACGATATCAAGACCGAAGCTGAGAAAGCAAGATCACAGAAGACGGTGGTGTACAATGCACTTGTATGTTCGCCGACACTTATATCAAGCTTTGAAAAACACTTTGACAATATAGAGAATTCAACCGTAATTTTTGTATCGGCAAACGGAACAGGCGACGGTTCGTCTCCTGACCGTGCACTCGCATCTCTCAATGATGCATATACAAAGCTCAAGGCAGACGGCGGCAAGATCATGGTCATAGGCGATGTCAAGTATGATATCGCACAGAGCACCGAAAAGTTCGGCGGGACTATAACGGTACTCGGCCAGGATAACACGGCATCTCTCACCCTTGAGGGGTCTGAGTATATATGTGCGGATACGACCTTTGAGAACATCAAGCTCAAGGGAACAGCATCGCTGTATGCATGCTTTAATACTCTGGTCATCAGCTCTTCTGTCACTACCGACGGTGCAGTCACGGTTGTCGGAAGCACCGAGGCGGCAGGTACGGGAGATGTTTCGGTTACAGTCAACGGCGGCAACTATGCAGCTGTTGTCGGAGTGGGGGCCGGCTGTGCTGATTTTGCCGGTAATGCCAACGTAGTTGTCGGTGCGGCAAAGACAGACAAGCTGACACTCTCTCAATGTTCCTCTGCAAAGATAAAAACCGGAACTTTGTCAGTAAGTGACGGAGCACACAAAAACGTAACCGTATGTGAGGCAGGTGCTGTCAGCGACAACCTCACAGTAAACCTCCTCGGAGGAATTATCACAGATACCACGCTCAACGGAGCAGAGAAGGGCTTCCTTCTTAATCTGTCTCATGTCGGCTTGACGAACGCGATAAAGGTACAGGGACTCAGCTCTGATATGTCCGCACGTGCCTTTGTTATCGGTTCTGAAGTAGACGAGAGCAAGCTTGCAGAGGTAAAGGCAAACTTCCCTGAGGCTGAACAGGATAACTCTGTTTATGTCATGACGGGAGGTACAGGAACAGGACGCAGCCCTGACAGCCCTGTAGGCGATCTTAATCAGGCTATAAAGCTGCTGGGCGGAAAGGGAAAAGTAATCGTCTGCGGTCCTCTCAGCTTGACAAAAACTGTCAAGATAGACGAGCATTCATACCCTGTTACTATTACCAGCGTCGGCACAGGCGTTGATTTCCGTCAGAGCGGTGCGGTAGTAGTATTTGAGGCGGGTGTGCTTTTCGGTGGTGAGACCACTATAGAGAAGATCAATTTCCAAACGCCGAAGTCTTCGATCAACCTCTATGCAATGGCACACAAGCTTGTAATAGGGGATGAGGTCGAGACTGAGCTTACAAATTCTAATACAGGCTACATAAACCTCATCGGAGGCAGAAACGACAATCTCCTAAACAAGAAGGTCGATCTTACGATCAACAGCGGAAACTGGGGTGCTGTACGTGTAGGATCGAACGCAACCACGCTCTATGAGAGCAATGTGGAGATCAACTGCACGATCAACGGCGGTACATTCCATAGATATGTGGCTCTTGCGTCAAGAGGAAACAACTCCGATGGTAAGGTCAACTGCACGATCAACGGCGGTACATTCTATCAGAGTGTATATGCTGTCTACGAGGAAGACGGCAAGACCTACTCTGCCGATTTTGATGTTACACTTAATATCAACGGCGGTACGTTCTATCAGATGATCGCTCCTGCATGCAGCTTTGATACTGCATTGAAGGGAACATATACAGTCAACCTCAACGGAGGAGATTTCACTCACCTTACAGATCTGCTCGGAACTGAGCTGTTTGCTGACGGAGATGCAGTGTTCATACCCGGCAAGGGAGAGACTGTATCCGGCGGAGGCATGACAAGCACACTCAATGTTGGTTCCGGTGTGGATCTGAGTGCAAAGGTAAGCGGTACCGACACCTTTACAAACCCTGTCAGAGGCTCAGGTCCTGACCCATGGGTATTCTACTACGACGGTCACTATTACTACACTCATACCACAGGCTCTAAGATCGTCCTGATGAAGGTACAGAACATCTCGGAAATAGACACTTCTGCCGAGAGAGTTGTGATCGAACCCACAGAGGGTCAGAACATGTGGTCACCCGAGATACATCACTTCTCAGCTGAAGAGGTTGGCGAGGAGAATGCAGGATGGTATCTGTATATCGGATTTGATGACGGTACAACCGCAAATCAGCGTCAGCATGTTCTCAAGTGCCTTGACGGAGATAACCTGCTCGGCAGATGGGGAGATCCTGTGACAGGAAAGGTCAACGTCCCGAGAAAGGTCGAGGTTCCGAACGCACCTCACTACAATGTGGATGAGCTCTGCGGAGGAAGCTCAAAGATCATCATTAACGGAAAGACCTACATGACCTTTGTCAGTGAAGTAGGCAGAGGTACGGCAGACTTCCATCAGACCATCAACATTACAGAGATAGAAAACCCCTGGACATACAAGAGTGTACCTACCACAATTTGTGTCCCTGAGTATTCATGGGAGATGGGTGGATACGGATACAGTGCAGACAAGAATAGTTATTATCCTAAGGTCGTTGAGGGAGCGAGTGCTGTGTACAGCGACAACGGAGATGTGTACCTTATGTACACAGGCTCAGGATACTGGACTGTATACTACCAGCTCGGCTATCTCAAGTTCCTCGGCGGCGATCCGATGGACGCAAACAACTGGAAAAAGAACCCGAACTCCATCCTTTCGCTCTCGAGTGAGGTTAACGGATGCGGACACGGTTCATACTTCAAGGATCATGAGGGCAACTACTACGTTGCATACCACGGATATTTGGGCAAGGATACCTCCAGCGGCAGATATGCTCATATCGAGCGTATATATGTGACAAGCGAGGGCATCACGATAGGAAACGGCTCAGGACATCCCGCACCTCTCTCTACAGAGTATACCATCAGTTTGAATCCCATGTCTCTCGGAGAGAAGATCAGCGGTTTTGATCAGCAGAATACGGGCACATCCGTACAGGAGCCGGACGCTCCGGGTCAGAGCGTCGAAAAGAAGGGCGGTCTGAGCGTGACAACAGCAGTAATAATTATTGTTGCTGCGGTAGTGGTTGTCGGCGGAGCAGTTGCGGCATATCTCGTGCTCGATAGCAAAAAATCACACAAAAATTCCAAAAAAACACCCGAAAACGATAAAACGGATAGTGAGTAATTGACAAATATAGCTTTGTGTGGTATAATTTTCGCGATACCTCATGCTCTCGCGTGAGGTATCGTGCAAATACTTTTGTTATTACTGCAAAATATAAATCAAAAACATGAAAGGATGGAATTATTTATGCAGAAGAAAACCCTTAGAGCAGTATGCATGATCCTCGCGGTTCTCATGGCAGTTCCTATGCTGTTTGCATGCGGACAGAAACCCGCTGAGAACACAGCACAGCAGACAAGCGGAGATGTTGCAGACACTACACCCAAGGAGGAGGTACTTGAGGTTCCGGACACAAAGTACGACGGAGCTGAGTTCCATATCCTTACAGCAGGACACGTAGCGTACAAGGACTTTGGATTTGAAGCTGAGGATGAAACTATTCTCGGTCAGGCTCAGTACAAGAGAGAGCAGACGATCAATCAGACCTATGATGTAGTTATCAAGCTCACACAGGAAGAAGAGAAGAAGTCCACTAACGGTGCAGGTCCCGGATTCCGTAACTTCCAAAAGGCGGTTACATCCAGCTCGCTTGATTACCATCTCGGTATCATCGGCGGATATGATGTATCCAACCTTGCAGAGGCAAACCACCTCTATGATCTCAACTCTATGAAGCATATTGACACTTCAAAGTCATGGTGGGATCAGAATGCGAACAAAGACCTTACTGTCAACGGTATGCTTTTCTATACAAACGGTAACCTTACTGTTGCTTATTCTGAGTCAACCTACGTTGTTTACGTAAACAAGGCTCTTGCTACAGCGGAGCTTGGTGCTGATGTTGATCTCTATCAGCTTGTAAAGGACGGCAAGTGGACTATAGACAAGCTCGCAGAGTATTCAAGAACCATTTCCGAGGATCTTAACGGTGACGATAAGATGGACGGAAATGACAAGTACGGTATCTACGTATGGGATGACTCCATACTCGGTATGATGGGTGCTGCAGGAACCAAGAGTGCAACCGTACAGCCTGACGGAACTATCGCTCTTACTCTTTCAAACGATAATACCATCAATATGTTCAACAAGTTTATGGATATCGCATGTGATACCGCATACGCACTCCAGTATCAGAGATCTCAGTACAAGCCTGCTGAGGGTGTAATTGCCGCATTCCAGAATGGCAAGGCACTTTTCTGGCAGACATCTAACGTAAATACCAAGAACCTCAGAGACATGGAGGCTGACTTCGGTGTTCTTCCTTATCCTAAGCTCACAGAGGATCAGGAGAGATACTACTCCACTATTGCTCCCTATAACTCACAGTTCATCTGTGCTCCTATCTACACAGACGGACAGGAGGACTATATAGGACACATCACAGAGGCACTTGCATACCACGGACAGAAGACCGTATGGCCTGCATGCTATGAGCAGACTCTCAAGGGCTCATTCGCAAGAGACGAGGGTACATACGAGATGCTCGATATCATCTATGAGAACTACGGTTACGATATCGGCTACTACTACAATGTTGGTACATTTACTTCTGTTCTTATGAACCTTCTCCGCTCTAAGGAAACAGGTTTCGCTTCCAAGTACGAGGCAACCGCTCCTTCTGCAGAAGCAGAGATCAAGGCTATCAACGATAACTACAAGGTAGTATTCGAGTGGTGGGAAGATGTCAAG
>JAZNOK010000095.1:0-13607 GCA_045580775.1 Eubacteriales bacterium | reverse complement strand
TTTAAAACCGATATGAGTTCGGTTCTTCTTGGCTATCACATACATAAAAACAGGATATCTCTCTTGACTGTCATCGCACAGCTGTCAAGAGGATATCCTGTATTTTTGTTAAAAGACGTTAGCAGCACAGACGTATGAGGTGTTGATAGTAACATCGGTCTCGGGATCGAATGCACTTTCATCTGTCTCGCTGACACTGTTTTGGAATATATATGTTATACAGCTGATACCGTGCGTCACAATATCCCGAAAAAATCGTTATCCCAAAGCAACCATGCTAAAGACCAGTGCGAACAGTGCGACCGTTTCGCAAAGACCTACAACCGTGATATACTGCGAAAAACCCTTGCCGGTCTCAGCCAATGCATCTGCACCTGCAGCTCCGGCCCTTCCCTGGTAAACAGCCGAAAACGCCATAGCTACACTTGATGCAATTCCGATACCAAACAAAAATGCACTGTCAAGTGTCGATGCCTTCATCTGCTGCATCAAAAGAAAACCGTAGATAGTCTGTGTGAGGGGGGCTCCCGCAAAAACAGTCAAAATAAACGGTGCGGCTTTGTTATTCATATAGCACTTTTTCCATGCTCCGATAGAAGCCTGTCCTGCAATACCGATACCGATAGCAGAGCCGATAGCGGCAATACCCATAGCCAATGCTGTACCCAATGATCCTAAATTCATAACTATACTCCTTAAAAACTTTAAAAATATTATTTATTCTTCAAAAGGTTTAAACTTATGTCCGCTCCACGACATATCCAAATGCGAGGAAAACTCCAGGGTGTTTAGTCGGATTCCGTGAACTATGACCGACAGTACGTTGAGTATCATATTTAGACCGTGACCGAACACCAAAAGGACAATAGCAAGTATCATAAACATAAAATTGCCAAACAGCGGTCCTGCAAGCTCATTTACCGTGGCAGAAATTGCCGCCCCTGCAAGTCCTACCGCCCAAAGGCGTATATACGATACTATATCCGAAAATACATTTACTACACCGAGCAGCACAGATACTATATTTGTGAGGCTCGTCAGAACAGACTTTATTATGCTGCCTTCGTAGTTTGAGAATACAAAGCTCAAAACAAATCCGACAACTATGAGTGCAACCGAAACAATACCTATAGGAATGCCGCCTATGACCAGTCCGAAACTGAATACAACGGGATTTACCACAAGGCTGAGCACCAGGTAAAAAATACCGAACAGCTGTAGTATTGAGCCTATATCACCGAGCATTTTCAGTGTTTTTTTGTTTCGCACAGCTCCCTTGATGTGTGCCACAGTCAGCTGAATCAGAGCGAGTGAAAAGCAGAATATCTGCAAATTCTGTGCTGTAGTCAGTCCGACTCCGTCAGCGGTCCAGGGCAAGGTCCATATCTTGTCTGCGTAAACATTCGATATCACAGGAACAGACAAAGCTCCGAGCCACCTCGGCAGCTGCTCCGGAGAAAGACCGAACCACGTACAGGTGAGCGTCCCCCACAGTACCGTCGATAGTCCGAATAGTCCGACAAGCAAAAATGCACTTGAAGGTGTCTTTTTCTTGGCAAGAGACCCAATTATCAAAATTGCCGCCGCCGCACATATCAAAAGTCCGTATCCGCCGTCTCCGAATATTATCCCAAAAAACACGAGTATAAACGCCAAAAACCAGCCTGAGATATCATACTCAAAATACCCCGGAACAGTACCTAAAAAGTCAGTCAGAGGATAAATAAGGCTCACGAGCCTATTGTTTTTGAGTTTTGTAGGAACGTTATCCTCTTCGCTCGGCTCCTCTATGAGAAGTCCCCAAGAATTGTCTGCCGCTGTCTTTTTGAGTTCATCGACCTTCTCAGCCTCAACATATCCTCTGAAATAAGCGACACTGATGTCTCTTTTTGTGTCTGTCGATAGCTCTTGCTCGTTCATTGCCGTAGCGTAAGTCTCAAACTCCACTTCTTTTTCCAATGCTTTGACAGCTGACTTGAAGCTGTCATAATATTCTGAATATGAAGCGATCCTAGCCTCGATATTATTTTCATTGCTGTTGAGCTCTGCGATCTTTTGCTCGATCTTGGCACTTGACAGCTTCGGCATGGATAACCGATACTCCTTCAGAGAGGCAGTAATGGTGCTGTCACCGTTTACCAAAAGAAATCTGACTTTTCTTCTGTCAGCATCCAGTCTGAGGACCTTTACTCCGTCGCAAAGAGCCGCATACTCAGTCCGCGGCACCTCGTAAAACGCGATATCAACACCCTTGTCTGCTAATTCTCTCAAGCAGTCAGGATCTATATCTCCCCAGTCCTTTTGTCTCTCCAGCTCTGCGTCCAGCATGATCTTCTCTGACAGACACGCCTTTTTTTGCTCAGAAAGCTCAACGACCTCTTTCGCCATAGCCAATGACTGATCAATGTTTGCTGTTTTTGTGCCTTTGTTTTTGCTTTTTGGTATGATATAGAGTGCATCCTCAAGCAGCGAGATCTGATCTCCGAGTTCACTGAGCCTTCTTCCCGATCCCTCTGTTAAATCAATGTGCACTATTCCTGCTTTGCGGAGCTTTTTCAGAGTTTGTCTCTTCTTATCCCCCATAGTAATGAGAGACACTTTTTTCATAGGCACTATCATAACGAATACACCTCCCCATCGGATGTACTTTCATTACGAATGTCTATCTTGCGTTTTGAAATTTTTGACCGTACCACGGCACTTACCTGTTGGTCTGCCATGTATACCGATATTTTTTTGATATTTTCCTCAGTCTCGGGGATCTTTACCTTTTCAAACAGATTCACTCTCTGAGAAGTAGCCTGAAGCTCCGACTCCAAGAGCCTGACCTGCTCATCCAGCACCTCCGCCTCAAGATCCAGCAATATTGCCCTTTCCATGTGGTCAGCAGCAATATCTATCCAAAGCGGGGTTTTATAAAGATCATAGTCTCCTCTCAAAAGATCCGCCCCCTCAAAGGTAGGAATATCTACACCTGCAATATTGCCTTTTCCTCTGCGGATGCTTCCTACGGTGATCATGCCATCAGGGAAAGCGTCCTTTTCACTGAAGACTGCGATCCAATCTCCAAAGCCCCCCTCAAGCTCTTCTCTTGCTTTTCTAAGCTCCCGGGCCTTTACTTCAATAGCACGAATCTCTGCCTGGAGCTGTTGTTTTTTCAATGTCAGAGTAGGCAAATATCTCCGGTACATTTTCAGAGCATCCTTTTGTACCTTTAACTCGTTCTTGGTCAGTTTGATCTTTGCCAAAATCCGCCCCTCCTTGCTTTTACGGTTTTACAGGCCAGAATTCGTCCGTAAGGTCTGACTTTATTCCCGTTTCATCTTTATCAAAGCACTCAGCCAGTATCTCCCACCCGAGATCAAGTGCCTGCTCGAGAGACAGGTTGACCGACAGATCCATCAGTTTACTCTCAAAAAGCTCACCGTATCTGAGAAGTTTCGTGTCCCAGCGGCTCATGGAAAAGCCCATATTCTTTTTCTCAAGTGTTTCCTTGTATGATGAATACAGACGTATCATCGCATCCATGAGTGCTCTGTGGTCTTTTCTTGTCTTTCCGTTTACATTCTGCTTCAGTCGGGAAAGAGAACCGAATGGCTCTATACGTCCACCCTTCAGATAATACTGTCCTTCCGTGATATAACCGGTGTTATCGGGGACGGGGTGTGTTACATCATCACCCGGCATCGTAGTAACCGCCAAAACAGTAACAGACCCTGAATCCGCAAAGTCGACCGCCTTTTCATAACGTGCGGCAAGCTGGGAGTACAGATCTCCCGGATATCCTCTGTTAGAGGGGACCTGCTCCTGCGTAATTGCGATCTCCTTCATAGCATCGGCAAAGTTTGTCATATCGGTCAAAAGCACCAATACATCCTTGTTCTGCAGAGCAAACTGCTCCGCTACCGCCAATGCCATATCCGGAATCATCATACATTCAACAGTCGGGTCTGATGCTGTATGAATGAACATGACCGTCTTGCTGAGAGCTCCGCCCTTTGACAGTTCATCCTTGAAATACAGAAAATCATCATATTTGAGTCCCATGCCTCCGAGAACTATCACATCCGCCTCCGCCTGCATCGCAATACGTGCAAGAAGCTGGTTATACGGTTCTCCCGAGATAGAAAAGATCGGTAGCTTTTGAGACACGACCAGCGTGTTGAACATATCTATCATAGGGATATTGGTTCTCAGCATGCGGTTGGCAAGAATACGCTTTGTAGGATTGACGGAGGGGCCTCCTATGGGCTTTTTATTCTCTGTGAGTGCGGGACCTTTATCTCTGGGTTCACCCGATCCGTTAAAGATCCTGCCCAGCAGATCCTCGCTGAAGGATACCTGCATCTCATGCCCCAGAAAGCGTATCTCGTCTCCTGTGCTGACGCCCTGACCTCCCGCAAACACCTGCAAAGACACAACCTCTCCGTCTATCTTGTTGACCTGTGCAAGTGATTTTCCAAAGCGAGTATTGATCTGAGCAAGTTCGTTATATCTAACGCCGCTTGCCTTTACTGTAATCACATTTCCGACGATGGATTCAATTCTGTTATACACTTTATTCATCTTATTCACCGTCCTTGAGCAGATTCTGAGCAACACTATCCGGTTTACCGTTTCCTTCACGGTACAGCTCATCTATCATAGACTCTGCTTTCTTGAATGCTTCACTATCAAACTCTGTATAATTCCAGTCAATGAATCTCTGACGCATACGGTTGAAGAACACACGTGCATCGTCCTTGCTGTTTATCTCATAATCACTGCCCAAGACCCGGATCAGCTTATCGGTGACATAGCGTTGACGCATCGTGGAGCAGTTTGCATCCGTCAGATCAAATGAGTTCTGTTGCAGATACACTGCATCCAACATCTCGGATTTCAGGTAGAGCATATAATCGGATATCGTTGTGCCCTCTTCGCCTATGACCTTCATCATGGAATCTATCTCACTTCCTGCATGTAGAATATTCTTGCAGTACGCTGTTTTTTTGCTGTCGATAACTCCGTTATACTTTGACCAAGAAATAAGGGGGTCGATCGCAGGATACTTTCTTGCGTCGGATCGTTCGCGTGACAGACCGTGAAATGCACCAACGACCTTCAGGGTGGCCTGTGTCACAGGTTCTTCAAAGTTACCTCCCGCAGGGGATACCGTTCCGCCTATCGTGACAGAGCCTGTGCTTCCATCCGGCAAGCGGACATACCCTGCACGTTCATAAAATGCCGCAATGTAGGATTCAAGATACGCAGGGAAAGCCTCTTCGCCCGGGATCTCCTCGAGTCGACCGGACATCTCTCTGAGAGCCTGTGCCCAACGTGATGTTGAATCTGCCAAAAGAAGAACATTCAGTCCCATCTGACGGTAATACTCTGTCAGAGTAACCGAAGTATAAACCGATGCCTCACGCGATGCGACAGGCATCGAAGAAGTATTGCATATTATGATCGTCCTCTCCATCAGCGAACGTCCCGTCTTTGGGTCTGTAAGCTCGGGAAACTCTGTCAGAGTCTCGACGACCTCGCCCGCACGCTCACCGCATGCGGCAATTATGACTATATCTACGTCAGCATATTTTGATGTAGCGTGCTGAAGCACCGTCTTTCCCGCACCGAAAGGTCCCGGTGTACAGTATGTTCCGCCTTTTGCAACCGGGAAAAATGAGTCGATCAAACGAACCTTTGTCTCCATCGTTTCTACAGGAGCCAACCGTTCGCTGTAGCACCTTACTGCTCTTTTTACAGGCCACTTGAAAGACATCGTGAGCGGTATTTCACGTCCGCGTTCATCTGTAATGACAGCGATTTGGTCTTTTACGGTATATTCTCCCTTTTGAGCGATAGTCTTCAGCGTGTAGCTTCCCAAAAGATAAAAAGGTATGAATATCTTATGAGTAAAAGCTCCTTCCGGGACTGTACCGATATACTCACCCGCACGCAGAATACTTCCTACCTGTGCCGTAGGTGTGAACTCCCATTTCTTGTCGGGATCCAGTCCGTCTGCATAGTTACCACGCTCCAAAAACCATCCAGCCTTCTCAGCTAATTTCGGCAGAGGGTTCTGCAGGCCGTCATAAACCTGCCCCAGAAGTCCGGGACCAAGCTCCGCCGAGAGCATATCCCCGGTAAAAGCAACCTCGTCTCCGCATTTGATACCGCCTGTCATTTCATAAACCTGTATTTGAGCAATATTGCCTCTTATACGAATGACCTCGCTCTTGAGCTCTGCACCGTCTACCTTGACGTAGCATATTTCATTCATACAGACATTACCGTCAAATTCAACAGACACCAGGTTTCCGTTGATACTTACGACCCTTCCTGTATTTTCTGTCATCTTGTAGCCTCCGACTTATCCCCATTCAAAATGGAGTTGTAAATATTTCTGTATACTTCTTCCCCGAGCTTTGCATCAAACTGCCGTATACGTAGTAGCAGTTTCAGTTTCAGCCCGTAATAAAAGATATAATCCTTGCAAAAAGCATCCATTGGTCTGAGCGTTTCCAAAAATCTCAAACGATACTGCAACAGATACTTTTCAGCCTCCAGAGGATCTTTTGTATCTACCGCGGCAGCCGCCGCTCTTATAAGCTCCGGCGGCAATGCCGTACCGTGCATATCAAAGAGCTTGCCCATTTTCTCTGCTCTGGCTCCGGCCAAGGCGAGCCGCAGATCTCGCTCTCCCTCGTTCCACGCCTCTATCAGGGCAGATGAGCAGCTCTGCGGCAGCAGGGGCGGCACAAGAGTCAGGCTCTCCAGCTCATCTAACGCCTCTTTGTTGAGAAATCTGCTGCAAAGCTCAAAAAAGTACTGTTGTGTGATAGGCAGCGGTGTGCTGTCACTTATTCCGTCAAGAGACGGCAACTGTGATATCAGATAGTACTCTGCCATGATCACTCTGCCTCTTTTAGGAGCTGTATAACTCTGGGGCTGAGATAGTTTGAGAGCATTTCGACCACAGCCTCAGTACAATAATCGTAGTATGCACCTCCGCTGTTTGCCGAAATACGGAACCCTCCGTCAAAGTTGTCGTTTGCTTTGAGCGTGACACCGCCAAGCATCCTCTGCTTGAGAGCGGCATACAGGCTCTGTTCGAGCAAACTCAAGCTATCACCGTTCAATACCACCGACATATCCTCAACATCCGGTCTGCCCGCCCATCCTTCGATCACTTTTATGATCAGATCTTTCAGAGCATCGGATGAATAAACTGCACTGACCTCTTCATTCAAAATGCAATCAAGCTCCCTCGCAACGCTCTCTCTGAATGAGATCAGAAGATTTCGACCTGCCTGGCGGATAGCGTCTTCGCTCGACTTTACCATTCGTTCGTTTTCGGTCTTAGCATCAGCCAGTATCCTATCAGCCTGCAAGCGTGCATCAGAAACGATTTTTTCAGCCTTTGCTTTTGCCTCGTTCAGTATAGCCTCAGCCTCGGTTTCGGCGGCTTCTACGCCGTCTTTTTTTATTTGATCAATAAGCTCTCCGAGTTGTATTTCCATTCCACGATCTCCTTTTTGATAAATAATTCTTTCAGCAAAAAAGCAAAAGGAAACCAACGTCCTCTACAGCCAGCTGGTTCCCTCGATTCTCTATTTTTGTCCATTGTAGCACAAAACTGCATTATTGTCAAGAATTATATTTACTAAATAATCTAAAATTTAAACCGAAAACGACAAAGATCCACCGGCGGGTTTCGATCGGTTAAGATATAGTGTTGACGCAGGCTTCTATATCGACAAAAGCCGCAAAAAATATTATTTCCGCTTCACAGGTAAATTATAATGCCCGTGCATAACAACTCATGTGTAAACATGCACATTAAGGTGCCTTTTTTCCAAAAATTGCTTTGACAAAAATCAAGCAACCTGCAGTTTGCATTTTTCAAAAAAGTCCCGCGTTCCGCTCTGCAAACGGTCTTTAGATCGTTCGATGCGGATCTAACATTAACATTTACCACTCCGGATCAATTCCACTTTAGATAATTGTCTAACGTTGAATTTCTGTCACAAATACTACCCTCTGCTGCCTGCATTACGAAGAAGAAGCATCCGTTCTTTGTAATCCGGCATGACACGCTCTATTTCACGGTAAAAACGCACCGAATGGTTATGCTCCTTTATGTGGCACAGCTCATGCACTACAACATACTCTATAGCCTCAGCGGGATACAGCATCAGAAAGCAGGAAAAGTTCAGAGTATTCTTTGCACTGCAGGAGCCAAACCGCCCCTTTGCTCTGTTGATACGTACACAGACAGGCTCTACGCCAACTGCCTCTTTGTAGCGTTCCACCAAGTCAGGTATGATCTTCTTTGCCATTCTCTTGAGCTCTGCTATCTCTACCTCTGTATATCTGTCGAAGTCATACTTGCTGTCCCTGCATCTTGCCCTCTCGAGATGCTCCTCGACCCATGATGAACGTTCATACAGAAAACGTTCTATGTCATGCGATGGCATTCTCCTCGGGGCACGCACCACTACTCTCGCATCCTTTGTTACTTCAATTGATACCGTGGTCCTGTCCGATCGGACAAGCTCGTATTCAAAATCCGGCTCATATTTCATCAACTTCACCATTCATATCATACTCAAAAACATCATAGCATCCCGTGACAGGGTGCTTTTTATCATAATCCGCAAATATTACCCTGCCCTCGCTATAAAGTATACCGATGCATCTGCGTACTCCCTTTCTTTGCGGATACAGCACCGACAGCTTTTTTGCCAGGGCCTTCAGTCGGGGGTCAGATATCCGTAGGCTCGACGGAATGACGCAACTGCTGTTTGTGGATATTCTGTCATACAGCATCCTGTCTCTGAGTACATCCGCTCTCACTCCATCAAGTATACTACAGTACCTATATAGGTTATCGGTCAGCTCGTCCAAAGGAAGTGTATGATCGCAAAAGAGAGCACCTCCGAGATCCAGGCACAGAGAATACGCGTCCATACCTGTAGCAGACATCAGATATTCTACAGTCTTGCGAAATCTTTTGCTGTACAGGATCTCGTCATTTGCCTTTTCTACAGTCTCAAGCTCATTGAGATCTTCCTCTGTCAGCCATGGGGTAGATCTTACCTTATATGGAGGTGTTTTGTCGTATTCGCATGGGTATTGCTGCGGATGAGTATACATATCAGAGCCGTACAGAAGCTTGAGAAATCCAAGCTGCAGCTTGTGCGTTCCTAATGACACCAGTGTATTATACGATTGTCTGAAGCTAGCCATATCCTCGTAGGGCAGTCCCGCTATCAGGTCTGTATGAATATGAATGTTTGCGTAGGAGTATAGCTCTCTGATAACTTGGCTGAGCTTGTTCAGATCTGTATATCTGTGTATTGCACGGAGAGTATCCGAATTAAAGCTCTGAACACCTATCTCAAACTGAAAAAGTCCGACAGGAGCATCTTTGAGAATATCAAGAGTCTCTCTGTCCAAAAGCTCCCCCGCTATCTCAAAGTGGAATGTCACACCGTCCGCTATTTCACCTTCTGCACGCTTGGAAATGATAAATGAAAACAACTTCATTGCACGCTTTTTGTCAGCATTGAAGGTACGGTCAACAAACTTCACGGTTTTTGTTCCGGAGCGTGCAAGAGTGATGATATCGCTCTTTGCCCTCTCTATATCAAAAAACCGAACACCTTCTACGCTCGAAAGACAGTAAGCACAAGAAAAAGGGCACCCCCTGCTCGTTTCGATATAGGCAATTCTGCCGTTGAGCGTAGATAAATACTCCTCGCAATACGGACACGGAGGATCGGTATTCATAACATAGGGCTTCCTTATCGTTTCACGTGAGCATATCCCGTCAATATCAGGCACATCCTCTCCCCTCTCAAGCGAGCATATCAAAGCCGCCAGAGGCACTTCCCCTTCCCCGCATATCACATATTCTGCAAAAGCATATTCCGAGAGCACCTCTTGAGCTCTGTAGCCTACCTCGGGTCCTCCGAGTATAACGGTAAGTGTGCTGTCGTGTTCCTTTAGCCTTTTTGCAAGAGAGATCACAGTGTTTATATTCCAGATATAACAGCAAAATGCTATTACATCCGCACCTGAGCTTACCGCACGGTCAAACAGACAGTCCTCACTCTCATTGATACACCCCTCCAAGACCGTGCATTCGCACCCGCTGTCTTTTATCGCCGCCGCCAAATACCAAGCGGCAAGCGAGGAGTGGATATATTTTGAATTTATCTGATATAGTGCAGTCCTCATAAAACACCTCAAAGCATATACTGGTAAATAGATTATATAAAAAAAGCACAAAATTGTCAACAAAGCAGCTTTGATCGCAAATAATTCTTGACATGGGCATCGCACGGTGATATAATCATCACATCGAAGAGTAAGATCAGACGCGTGAAGTGTCGCGGGGACGGGGAGTTGCCCTGCGAACGAAAAGGGATTCTTGCGGTGTCTGTTCTGCATCCCGCTTCATAAGGACAAGACACGTGCCATGGCACATACCTCTTTTCCCTATTGAAACACGGGAAGGGAGGATTTTTTTATGAAAAAAAGAGAAATTTCATCGGTTTTTCACAGCATACGTGCTCTGACCCTCGCCGCAATGCTGACAGCAATGAGTGTGGTTATCGGAATATTCTGCAAAAACTTTCTAAACTTCGGCGGAGGGCTGTTTCGCATTACGTTTGAGAACTTACCGATAATCCTCTCCGGAATACTGTTCGGTCCGTTTGCAGGGGGACTTGTCGGAGCGGCGACGGATCTTATCAGCTATTTTCTTTCCTCGCAGGCATACCCGCCAAATCTCATAGTGACCCTCGGAGCTACGGCTGTCGGTGCTGTATCAGGTGCGGTTTCCCGATATTCGGTAAAAACACCGTCCTACAAACAACTGATACTGTCAGCCGCAGCGGCACATATCATCGGGTCTATGATAATTAAGCCGATCGGTCTTTACACCTTTTACGGCATGCTGGTGCTTTGGAGAATACCGCTGTATCTGATAATTGCACCCACAGAAATACTCATCATCTGTCTGCTGTATAAGAATACCGCACTCAGAAAAATACTTGACAGAGCGAGGCAGTCGGCATGAACTATAATGAATCCTTGGAATATATACACAATGTAAGCTGGGAATTCTGCAAACCGGGACTGGACAGAATAGGCGAGCTGACACGTAAGCTCGGATACCCGCAAAATGATCTTCGGTTCATCCATGTCGCAGGCACAAACGGCAAAGGATCTTTTTGCTCAATGCTCGACTCGGTGCTTAGAGCTGCGGGGATAAAAACAGGACTGTTCACGTCTCCCTACATCAGTTTCTTCAATGAACGAATGTGTATCATGGGCACTCCTATCTCAAACGAAGAACTTGCACTAATCACAAGCTACGTCAGACCGATTGCTGACAGCATGAAGGATCGGCCTACAGAATTTGAGCTTATCACTGCGATCGCCCTCGAATATTTCAGACGTAACAAAGTCGAAATTGTAATTTTCGAAGCAGGCATGGGAGGCAGACTTGATTCGACAAATATAATCACCACCCCCATTCTCAGCGTGATCACGGGAATTGCCCTCGATCATACAGCGTTTCTCGGAGATACGGTAGAAAAGATTGCGTATGAAAAGGCAGGAATAATCAAAGAAGGAGTCCCTGTACTCTACGGTGGAGAAGACGACCGTGCATATAATGTCATCGCAAAGCGTGCAGCTGACATGAACGCTCCTCTACACAGAACAGACCGTTCGAGCGTTCTGATCAAGCACGCCGATCTTGACTGTAGTATATTTGACTGTGCAGAGTACAAAGACCTGGAGATAAAGCTTCTCGGGATGTATCAGCCGTACAACGCTGCAAATGTCACCGCCGCTCTGAAGCTGCTTGAAAGCCGCGGCATCCGTATACAGGAAAACATACTCAGAGAAGGTCTGAGAGCAGCTGTCTGGCATGCACGCTTTGAAGTATTGTCCTCAGAGCCTGTCGTCATATATGACGGAGCACACAACCCACAGGGCATCGACATGTTCACAAAGAGCGTTCGGACATATTTCAAAGAAAAAAAGATCATCCTCGTCAGCACCGTCATGGGCGACAAGGATTACGTGAGCATGGTAAAAGAGCTGAGCTCTGTATGTGATACAGCGTATCTGTTCAAGGTAAACGACCGAGCACTTTCCACCGATGAATATGCACAGATCTACAGAGAACACGGCACACGTGCCAAGTCATGCGGAAGCATAGATCAGGCTCTGTCAGCAGCTCTTGATCAGGCAAAACTGACAGGACTTGCTGTTGTATGTGCAGGGTCGCTGTACATGTATGCATCCGTACAAAACGCCCTGAAAAAATTACTCAAATGATATAGCCGACACGGTATATTGGAAAGACCGTGTCGACTGCTTTTTATCTGATCAGGTTTATTCTGTTGTGAAGATTTTCGATTATTAGTTTGTGAGATCCGTCCATCTGCTCTCCGTCCAGTGTCCAGGATATCCTATCCTCCGAGCGGATCTCTACCTTGGATGCTTTAAAATAAGTCAGCATGGGACTTTTCAGATTTGCGGTAACCACAGCACCTATAAGCTCGTTGAGTTCTTGGGCATTTGTTGGGTTCTTTGCCAGTATAACCTCGAACTTGCCGTCATTCATGTCCACTTCGTCAGCTCTGAGTTTCAGTACCCCTGCAATAGAGGTAGAGTTTGCTACAGCACCGAATATATACTCTCCGGTCGTTACCTTTCCATCGACTACAGAGCTGACCTTATACGGTTTTATATTTCCGATGCTCTTGATGCTCTCGAGCACATACGCAAAATGCCCAAGGGCATTTTTCATTTGCTGAGATGTGGTATATGATGTTTCGGTGAAAGCACCGAAAGAAGCAATATAGGAAAAGTTCCGCTTTCCGTCAAACATCCCTATATCAAACGGACGTGCCTTGCCTGACAGTATCTGCTCACATGCAGTCAAAGGGTTGATGGACAGATTCATGCTCTGAGCAAAATCATTTGTGCTTCCGCAAGGGATATAACCTATAGGAAAGTCATATCCTGAATTCATAATTCCGCAAATAACCTCGTTTAGCGTTCCGTCTCCGCCGGCACACAAAACCATATCACAGGTATCCGGAGTGAGCGAAGACGCGATACTGATGGCATCTCCTTTTGTCTTTGTTATCCTGACAGTCACCAAAAGATCCGCCTCACAGAGCTTTTGTACTATTTCAAAGAATGTATTTTTCACCCTCATCTTCCCTGCTACGGGATTAACTATCAGTGTCGCCTTTTTCATAAGTTTGCCTCCGTACACCGCATTATCTTGTAATTGATTATACTTAAGCTATATCAGAAAATCAATACAGCCGCAAAAGATATAAAAATGTTTACAATTTCATGCTCACACGCCGGACACCGGAACACGTGCCGTCGCGACAAGCTCCTTTGCCGAGTCAGTGTTTGCAGGAGTATCGTCAAAGAATATATGAGCTCCGAATGCATGCAAAAACTCCTTCTTCTCCATTCCTCCGAGAAAAAACGCTTCGTCTATCTTGACATCCCATGCTCTGAGAGTGCGTATGACACGTTCGTGTGCAGGGGCATTGCGTGCAGTGACAAGAAGTCGGAGGCCA
>JAZNOK010000094.1:0-7535 GCA_045580775.1 Eubacteriales bacterium | reverse complement strand
ATCCCTTTTCAAAGCTGACACGGCTTACTGTGTCGCCCTTGTAGGATGCAACCTCCATCCAAGCAGAAGAATACTGCGTCGAAACGGCACCGAGACCGTTAAGTCCGAGAGAATATTCATACGAAGCATCTCCGGAGTTGTTGTCGTATTTACCGCCGGCGTAAAGCTCACAAAAAATAAGCTCCCAGTTGAATTTTCCCTCTGCCTCATTCCATCCCAGCGGAACGCCGCGTCCTCTGTCATCCACCTCGAGAGAGTGGTCGCGCCATACCGTGACCTTTATCTGTTTTCCGTAGCCCTCGCGTCCCTCGTCTACCGAGTTTGAGAGGATCTCGAAGAAGGAATGCTCGCATCCCTCGAGTCCGTCCGAGCCGAATATGACCGCGGGTCTCTTTCTTACTCTGTCGGCACCCTTCAGGGAGGTTATCGAGGAGTCGTTGTATTCGTTTTGCTTTGCTTTCGTAGCCGCCATCTGATGCGTCTCCTGTGATAGTTATTTCAATGTATTATTATAACATGTTTCTGCCGTTTTGTCAAATATAACTCGCGTGTTGACTTTTTATACGGAATACTATAAAATTATATCGAAAAGAGGTGAGCGGAATGAACGAAAAGGAATATGAACTGCGCGAGGTGCGCCTCGGCAGATTTACGAAACGTATCAAGGTTCGACTGCTCGAGACCACATATGAATACAAACAGCCAAAAGGCAACAAAAGTGCACCGTATGAGCTCTGCATAGTCAGAAAGAAAGTAAAAAGGGTGCTCAAATCATCCACTGAAGTGCTCGAGGGATTGCCCTGCCACGTTGATGATGCGGTACGCAAGTATTGTGAGCAGATCGCCGAGTGCGTTGGGGAAAGGCTCTATCCCGTATGGTACAGGATAATCCTTATAGAGCGAGAGAGGGATGCCGCCCGCGAGGAATTGCATGCCGAGAGGACACGTGTAAACGCTGAATATGACAACGAGTCAGCGCCATACAAGCATGAGGCGAAGGTTCTGTCTGCAAGCTTGCTTGGTGCTTATGCCGGGGCAGAGGATGCAGAGGATGAGCTTGCCATAGCAACGGCGGCGTATGGTCGCTTTGATGAAAAGAGCAAGAGTAAGCTGGCATGCCTTGTGTGGTGGAAGTACTCGGACGAAAAACGCACGGAGCTCGCCTGTGCAGTAGATACCGCCTCCGAAAAGCTGTCAGAGCAGAGAGAGTCAATACGCACACTTGAGGCAGAGCTGCATTTGAGTGCACAAAAAATATCCGAGTGCGAGGGTAGGCGTGCGATAGCAATGAGCGAATTCGATGCGAGGGAAGACAGCCTCGAGCGCAGCTATACAGACAGACTCAATATGTTGAAATGAACAAAAAAATTATGCAACAAAAGCAAAATTTTTACTTGACATTTTAATATGTTGCGTGTATAATACTCTTGTTGTAATTTGCCGAGTTGGGAGGAGTGCGTCTAATGGTACTTGATCTGACACGACTTCTCAGCGGTGAAGTGAACAAAATAGGCGTCGATTTTGAGCTTTCTCCCGAGTTTGATGACGGGTATACCGCCGCGCTCGACGGTGTGGAATTCACATCGGGTGCGAGGGTAGTCGGTGAGGTCACCGACAATGCGGGATACATGAGACTGTCGGTCAACGTGTCACTCAGCTACAGAGGAGAATGCGCGAGGTGCCTCCGTCAGATAGACGGTACTCTTTCCTTCGGGTTTGAGCGCACGGTAGTCAGCGAGGACACACTCTCACGCGAGAGCGGTGAGGATGACGACTATTCCGACGAGTACGCTGTGCTCGACGACGGCAAGCTCGATATAGACACTCAGCTCAGAGAAATGCTGATCCTCGAGTTTCCGTCCAAGATCCTGTGCAGCGAGGACTGTCTCGGACTGTGCATCAAGTGCGGACACGACCTCAACGAGGGCGATTGCGGATGCGACAGACGGCATCATGACCCCAGATGGGATATCCTGAAGGGTGTCAAATTCTCCGCGGATGCGGATAACGAAGAATAAAAAATAAAAAATATAAACTACAGGCGCGTGAGCGCCACTGATCAGGAGGTGTAGGGAAATGGCAGTACCTAAGAGAAAAACATCCAAGGCTCGCAGAGACAAGAGACGTTCCAACGTTTGGAAGCTCGACATGCCCGGAATGGCAAAGTGCCCCAAGTGCGGTGAGTTCAATCTCGCACACCGTGTTTGCAGCAAGTGCGGCAATTACAAGGGCGAAGAGATCGTTAAGATCGCTGACTAATTACAGAAAAAACAAAAGAGCACCGGATAGGTGCTCTTTTGTTTTTTGCTTTGTTTTATTGGAAATTGAGAAAATAGGTCTGCCGTTTTGCTCTGCTGTTTTACGGATGCGAATGGATATGACATAGATGCCCGCGGGTAGGATACCGCATTTTTGTCCGGCGGATAGTTTTCTTTTATTGTGATGGTTTGAAGTACGTTCGGATACGAAGTGGTGAATAAATATGCAAAGTAAAGTCGGATAAACAGCGGCAACCCGAAAAAACAGTTGCAATTTTCGACTGCCATAAAATGCACGAATGCTTCTTCGGAATGCAAAAAACCGTTAAAAAGTGATAAAAACCCAAAAAACTGCATTTTTTCTCTTTTAAAAAATGCAAAAACCATTGACAAATTGTTGTGCGGATATTATAATGTATAACATACATTATTTTTCATGGGGGCAGATTATTTATGCTTGAAATTTCAAAGAAGACCAACCTGCTTGAGCAGGGACTGTACAAATATGAGCTTCAGGAGGTAGACGAGCCCAATCTCTACCGTGATATATATACCTACGAGGAAGTACCGAAGGTTGCCTTCAACCACCGAAAGGTGCCGCCGAACATGCCTGATGAAATATGGATAACGGATACATCCTTCCGTGATGGTATGCAGTCACGTTCACCGTACACAGTGGAGCAGATAGTTGATCTGTACAAGATGCTGGCACGTCTCGGAGGCCCTAATGGCCTTATCAGACAGACTGAGTTTTTTGTCTACAGCGAAAAGGACCGTCAGGCTATCACCGAGTGTCAGGCTCTGGGGATGAAGTTCCCGGAGATCACCACATGGATCAGAGCATCTCTTGATGACTTTAAGTTGGTTCGTGATCTCGGTATCAAAGAAACAGGAATACTTGTGTCCTGCTCTGATTATCATATTTTCAAGAAGCTTGGGAAGACCAGACGGGAGGCTATGGAACAGTATCTGAAGACTATTTCAGCCGCTCTTGAACTTGGAATACGTCCGAGATGCCACTTTGAGGATATCACCAGAGCCGATTTTTATGGGTTTGTTGTTCCGTTTGTAAATGAGATACAAAAGCTCTCTGAGGATTCAGGCATTCCGATAAAGATCCGTGCTTGCGACACTATGGGATACGGTGTATCCTACCCCGGAGTTGCACTTCCCAGAAGTGTGCCCGGTATCATCTACGGACTTCAGCATTATTCGGGTGTACCTTCTGCTCAGCTTGAGTGGCATGGACATAACGATTTTTACAAGGCTGTTTCAAATGCGTCTGCAGCGTGGCTGTACGGTGCGAGTGCCGTCAACTGCTCTATGCTCGGTATCGGTGAGAGAACAGGTAACATTCCTCTTGAGGCTATGGTGTTTGAGTATGCATCCCTGAGAGGTACCCTTGACGGAATGGATACTACGGCTATCACAGACATAGCTAATTACTTCCAGATGAATATGGGATATGACATCCCTCCCCAGACGCCCTTTGTGGGTGAGAATTTCAATGTCACGCGTGCAGGTATCCATGCTGACGGAATGATGAAGGACGACGAGATCTACAATATCTTCGATACAAAGAAGATCCTCAACCGCCCGGCGGGCGTTACGGTTTCTTCTACCAGCGGTCTTGCGGGAATTGCTTACTGGTTCAACAATCACTTCCAGCTTGAGGGTGAGGACAGAGTAGGCAAGGGAGACGATGTAGTAAATTATATAAAGAACTGGGTAGATGCACAGTACGCAGAAGGCAGAGTTACTTCTATTTCGAATGCGGAGCTCGAGCATCTTGCTGTAGAATACATGATCATGAATAACCATATGCACAAAGGAAAGCTGATATAATTATATACCGGTTTTTTATATAAAATTGTATTGTACTTGATTTAACGTACACCTCGCTATATAATATGGATATTGTTTTATAACTAAAGAGAGTAAGAGGAGAAATTATGGGACTTACCATAGCACAGAAGATAATTAAAGAACACCTTATTTCAGGAGAGATGAAGGTAGGCGAGGAGATCGCTCTTCGCATAGATCAGACCCTTACCCAGGATGCGACAGGTACGATGGCGTATCTTGAGTTTGAGGCTATCGGCATTCCCAGGGTAAAGACCGAACTTTCGGTTGCTTACATAGATCACAACACCTTGCAGTCAGGCTTTGAGAATGCAGACGACCACAGATACATTCAGTCTGTCGCAAAGAAGCACGGTATTCGCTTTTCACGTCCCGGAAACGGAATATGCCATCAGGTGCATCTTGAACGTTTCGGAATTCCGGCAAAGACCCTCATCGGATCCGACAGCCATACCCCGACAGGCGGCGGTATAGGCATGCTTGCATTCGGAGCGGGCGGACTTGACGTTGCGGTTGCGATGGGCGGCGGTGCGTATTATATCACAATGCCAAAGATGTACAAGGTCAACCTTACAGGCAAACTTTCCCCTTGGGTCTCGGCGAAGGACGTTAGCCTCGAGATACTCCGCATCCTCTCTGTCAAGGGCGGTGTCGGTGCTATAATCGAGTGGGGCGGTGAAGGAATAAAGAACCTTACAGTTCCTCAAAGAGCTACAATTACCAATATGGGCACCGAGCTTGGTGCTACCACGTCTATATTTCCATCCGATGAGGTAACGCGGCAGTTTCTTGCAGCTCAGGGCAGAGAAGCAGACTATGTGCCGCTTTCATCCGATCCCGATGCTGAATATGACAGGATCATCGACATAGATCTCTCGAAGCTTGAGCCTCTTCTTGCATGTCCGCATTCCCCCGACAATATCAAGGCAGCAAGCGAGCTTTCTGATGTTAAGGTGACACAGGTGTGTATCGGTTCATGTACAAACTCCTCTCTTGCCGATATGCTCAGAGTTGCAGCTATACTAAAGGGAAAGACCATCTCTCCCGATGTCAGCCTTTCGGTCTCTCCGGGCTCAAAACAGGTTTTGACGATGCTTGCCGAATGCGGTGCTCTATCTGATATCATAGCTTCCGGTGCAAGAGTGCTTGAATGTGCGTGCGGCCCGTGTATCGGTATGGGCTTTTCTCCCAACAGCGGAGGAGTGTCTCTGAGAACATTCAACCGAAATTTCCTCGGACGCAGCGGAACAGCTGATGCACAGGTTTATCTGGTATCTCCCGAGCTTGCGGCGGTAAGTGCTATCACCGGCCATATTACCGATCCCAGGACCTTTGGCGAGTATCCCGAAATAGTAATGCCCGACTCTTTCAAGATAGATGACACTGCCGTTATCATGCCGGCTGACGAAGCGGATGCTGGCGAGGTGGAGATACTTCGCGGTCCTAACATAAAGGAATTTCCCGAGACCTATCCTCTGGAGGATACTATTGAAGCTCCCCTGCTTCTCAAGGTAGGCGACAATATCACCACCGACCATATTATGCCGGCAGGTGCAAAGATACTGCCGTATAGATCAAACATCCCGCATCTTTCGCAGTACTGCTTCGGCGTATGTGACAGCACCTTCCCCGAGAGGGCAAAGGCAGCCGGAAAGTGCATTGTTGTCGGAGGCATAAACTACGGTCAGGGATCTTCCCGAGAGCATGCGGCATTAGTTCCCCTTTACCTCGGAGTAAAGGCTGTGGTGGTAAAGAGCTTTGCACGTATACATGTAGCTAATCTCATAAACGCAGGAATACTTCCCCTTACTTTCAAGAATGCAGATGACTATGACAGGCTGTCTGAGGGAGATGAGCTGGAGATAGGCGGTATTTATGATGCGTTCAATACAGGTGTAGCTACACTTACGGACAAGACCACAGGAGAGAAGTTTGAGCTTGTATGTGAGTTCTCCGAGCGTCAAAGAGACATGCTCCTTGCAGGAGGATTGCTCAAATATACAAAAGGCAACTGAGAAAAGGATGTTTATTATGAATAACGAAGCATATATAAAAGAAGCAACCGAAAAATTTGAGGTAATACTTCGAGAGCAGCTGGCAAGAGCGGAAAAAATGAAAAACGCAGCTCCTGCTCTTGACTTTGCTAACATGGACAAGATCATCATCGGTACGTGCGGTGGTGACGGTATCGGTCCTATCATTACACAATGGGCAAAGAAAATACTGGAAAAGCTTCTGGCACAGGATATAGAAAACGGCAGAGTAGAGATCAGAGATATCGAAGGACTGACTCTCGAGAACCGTTTTGCATGCGGCAGCAGTGTCCCTGAGGATGTCCTGGCAGCTATCAAGGAGTGCCATGTCCTTCTCAAAGGGCCGACCACTACGCCAAAGGGAGGCACGGGCGGAGCAGATCTTGAGAGTGCGAACGTAACTCTACGCCGTGAGCTTGATCTTTATTCGAATGTGCGTCCTGTATGTGTACCTGAGCTTGGGATCGACTGGACCTTCTACCGTGAGAATACCGAGGGTGAGTATGTTCTCGGCAGCCGCGGCATTGATATACCTGACATGCTCTCTTGTGACTTTAAGGTTACGACGGATGCAGGTACAGAGAGAATTGCACGTGCGGCATTTGAATTTGCAAAGAACAACAAAAAGACAAACGTAGCTATTGTCACAAAAGCGAATATCATGAAAAAGACAGACGGAAAGTTTGCCCGGATCTGCCGTGAGGTAGCACAGGATTACCCGGGTATTGAGGTCGAGGATTGGTATATCGACATTATGGCAGCAAACCTCGTCAATCCCGCCATCCGTTCAAAGTTCCAGGTGTTCATACTTCCGAATCTCTACGGAGATATCATCACCGATGAGGCTGCACAGATCCAGGGCGGTGTAGGAACAGCAGGAAGTGCCAACACAGGCGACAGATATGCTATGTTTGAGGCAATTCACGGTTCGGCTCCGAGAATGATAGAGGAGGGAATAGGTGAATATGCCAACCCCTCAAGTATAATCAAGGCGGCAGAAATGATGCTCCGCCACATCAGCATGGCTGACAAAGCAGACAAGCTTGCCCGTGCTATGGAGATATGTACCTCTGCCGATGCCAAGTACAAGGTGACAGGAGACCGCGACGGTGCTACATGTGCAGAGTTCGGTCAGTATGTGATAGATACACTTGACTCTCTTGACTAAGCTTAAACGAACGATGTTTTTGTAAGATAACACAAATAATGGCACCTTCGATATCGGAGGTGCCATTATTTGTGTTAACAGAGAAATTTGTGCATTATGTCATATATTGGATTGCAAAAATGAAAATTTAATGTAAAAAATACATTGATTTTTGCATTGAAATGATGTAGTTCAAATGCTAAAATATATATGTAGCTGATATGAGCGGAAGTG
>JAZNOK010000093.1:0-4681 GCA_045580775.1 Eubacteriales bacterium | reverse complement strand
CACAAAGGCTCCCGAGACCACAAAGACTCCCGAGACCACAAAGGCTCCTACCACCACAAAGGCACCCGAGACTAATGCATCTACAACAGCAGATGCACAGCAGGACAAGGCCGAGGGCGGTATCAGCCCCATCGTATGGGTAGTTATTGCAGCAGTAGCAGTAGCGGTTGTAGTTGCTGTTGTAGTTGTAGTAAAGAAGAAAAAAGCAGAGTAATCGACCTGACAGAAAAACAGAATACAAAAGAACGCTGTCTGTGTGACGGCGTTCTTTTGGCATATATCCTGATTAGCTTTCCGGAAAAATAAACATGGTTTTCCCAAAAAAATGCATGCTGAAAAAAATGTTTTTAAATGCATTTGTAAATCTTGATTTATGTGTGTATTTGTTGTATTATTATATAGGAACATCTTTCGATTGAAAAGATGTCAAAATAATTATTAAAAAGGAGAAAAGACAATGAAAAAGTATCTCGCACTTTTACTTGTAGCTTTGATGGTTGTACCATTCGGAGTTTTTGCATCCGCTGATACCGCGAAGCTCACACTTCCCGAGATGCCTGTTGCTTCTACTAACATTATTGGATATGCAGCAGCATCAAATACAGCCGGGACTGTACCGGATGGAGCTACAGTCACCCCTTCTGCCGGTTGGGACCCTGTAAACTATCCTGCAACCAATCAGCTATATGAGCTGTTCCATGGTGCTCCTGCAGGCGGAACTGTTGTAGCTTGCGGTAAGCTCTATGTTGGCGGAACCTGCACGGTCGTGGCTACCCCCGGTCCTATCCGTTTTACAGCTGTAGACGAGCAGAATAACAAGGACTACAGATCCAAAAATGACGACGGTTCGTATCTTGTTGCTACAGAGGAAGGTAAGAACGCAGGACAGATCGGTATGTTTATGATCATATCCACATCTAATACCCCCGGCGGAACTGCAACCTTCATGGGAGATGTAATATTTGATAATATTTGCATTCTTGACAGATCTCCCTCCGGAATGACCACTACCTCTAACCTCGAGGTAGGTGCTACCGGCAAAATGGTTATTACAAACACCGTTGATTTCTTGTCTATGAACGGTATTAATGCAAACCTTTCCGTTCAGGAGGGAGGATATCTCTTCCTTGATGCACTGGGCTTCAATTCCGTGAAAGGTGCAGGTGTTATTGTTCTTGGCGACAGCATCAAGGACAAGGTTACAGCCGACACATTTAAAGGCTTTGGCGGTATTGTATGTTCTTCGGACGGAACTGTAGTATATGATCTCAAGGGATCAGCTCCTGCAGATACTCAGGCTCCCGAGACCACTGCTGCTCCTGCTGAGGAGGGTAACGGTGCTATGGTATGGATCATTGTAGCAATTGCAGCAGCGGCTGTAGTGGCTGTAGTTGTGATCGTTGTTATCAAGAAGAAAAAGGCTCAGTAAGCCCGGAAACTCTGTTGATATAATCTGACTTACATAAAACGATGGCGTTGTGTCCCATGAGGGCACAACGCCATTTTTGTCAAATATTGTTCGATGGAGAAATAAAGGCCTATTTAGAGAGGAACTCAATGGTTTTTCTTGCTACCATGAGCTCTTCATTTGTTTTGAGAACATATACCTTTACCTTTGAGTCGGCAGTAGAGATCATTCCGTCCTTGGAATTTTCTTTTTTGCTATCGTCAAGCGTGATTCCCATGAAAGCGAGCTTTTCGAGGACAGCAGTACGCACTCTGTGGCTGTACTGTCCGATGCCTCCTGTGAATGTGATAGCGTCCAAGCCACCCATAAACGCGGTGAACATTCCTACGTATCCTACGATACCGTCAACAAATGTGTCGATAGCGAGTTTGGCACGCTCGTTTCCTTCGTCTGCAGCCGCAATTACCTCACGCAGATCGTTTGAAACTCCGCTGACTCCGAGGAAACCTCCGTTTTTGGAGAGTTCTTTCATTACTGCGTCAAGCGAGCCGTACTGATTGACAAGCTCAGGAATGCAGAAAACGTCAAAGTCACCTACACGGTTGTTGTGGAATATTCCCGATTGAGGTGTAGCTCCCATAGATGAGGCAACACTCTCGCCGTCCTTTATAGCACAGATGGAGGAAGAACCGCCGAGATGCACCGATACTACCTTTTTGCATTCCGGTTCGAGCTCTGCCATCTTATATCCGATGTAGCTGTGAGAAGAACCATGGAAGCCATAACGGCGTATGCCGTATTTTTCCTTCCATTCATAGGGAACACCGTAGGTTACACGCTCATCGGGTATAGTAGCGTGGAAGGAGGTCTCAAAGTATGCTACCTGAGCAAGAGCCGGATATCTCTCTTTTACCTGCTTCATCATAGCGATATATATTGGGTTGTGTGCAGGTGCAAAGGAACAGAAATGCTCCTGAAGCTCTATGAGCTTGTCATCTACGAGCTGAGCACCCTTCAGAGCTCCGCAGTGAACTGCCTTGTATCCTACAGCATCCAGCGAGTCCATGGTCTCAAGTGCACCGTACTCGGTCAGCTTTCCGAGGCAAAGAGCAAATGCGTCACCGTGCAAAGGGAAAGAGTCTCTGCCCGATTCGGTCTTCTCACCTATCGTGATGCTCCATGCACCCTCGGCAGATCCGATGCTTTCCACCTCTCCTGTTGCGAGTACAGACTCACCGCAAGAGAAATCAAAAAGCTTGAACTTGAAGCTGGTAGAGCCGAGGTTAAGAACTATTACGTTGTTTACTTTGCTCATTTTAGTTTCCTTTTTATATATTAGATTATCGTAGTAATTAAATTATCCCGAGTGCAGAAGTTTATGCACTCGCACTCGGGATAACTGAAATCTTAAAAAATAACGCGATGTGATAGAGTTATATCCTCGCTGCACGTTCAAACAAAGTACTATGAGTCTTTGTCAGGTAAGAACGTCGAAGACTGTTTTTTTATTTGCCGTACTTAGCAGCAAAAGCCTTCATAGCCTTCTGGAAGCAGAGCATAGGAACTCTTGCACTTCCTGCACCGATCAGACCGCCCTGATAGTTGAACATACCGCCGTGGATCTCGGGGCAAATGCCTGTTTCGACTACCTTTCGGATATCTATACCTGTGGGGAGGAAGTCAAAGTCGAGGTTAGGAATCGGGAATGCGGGATTGTGAGTAATGGTGATCTCTTCCATTTCTCTGGTAATAGCGATCGCTTCCTTCATCTTGAGTCCGCGAAGTGAACATACGATAGGAGATGCTCCTGCTGCGATACCGCCCATTCCGAAGCACTCAACGACACAAGAGTCGCCGATCCAGGGGAGCTGATCCTTTTCGGTATACTTGGAGGAGGTGTAGCGTCCCTTCATCATAGGAGCGGGAGCGGTGAACCACTCGTCACCCATACCTGCGACCTTTATACCGAACTCAACGCCGTTTCCGCAAATAGCAGTGACCATTGTGGAATACTCAGTTCCTACAGCACCGAGAACTGCCGCACGAGCAGCACCCTGACCGATACAGTGGAAGAAACGAGGAGTTTCAACTATATAGTCGAGAGTGTCGAGTATCTGCTGACGGTCAAATCCTTCGAGCTTGAATAGCTCAGGGAGGATCTTCTTGTCAAAGAGAAGGTCGGCCGCGGTCTGACGAGTATGGTTCTCGTCACCCATCTGCATACACTCAGCAAGAATAGGCTTGACAGCGATGCCGCCCATCTTTTTGAGTACCGCACGGATAACAGGGAAGAACTCATCCTTCATTCTACGCAGGTAATTTGCAATTTCCTCGGAGTAGAGACCCCAACCGCAGAAACCTCCCTGATTGGGTCCTTCTGCAGGGAAATCTGCCGAGATGATACCGGTGTTTCTGTCCTCGATTATAAACATAGCAACACTCTTTGTGATGATACCGGTACCTGAACCTACTGTGTTTGTGTCAAGAGCACTCATGATCTTGATCTTGCCGCTCTTGATGAGCTTTACAGCGTCCTCGTCGTTATCAGCCCAGCCTTCAAAACGGCAGGCAGAAACAAGTCCTCTCTGGTGAAGCATGACCATGTCTTCATAGTCAATGGGAGGACCGGAGTGGATGATAGTATAGTCGTCCAGTCCTTCGATAACATCTCCTGCAGGGAGAATGTCAACAAGATAGGGCTGAGCATTGAGAATGTTTGATACTGCTTTCTCGTTTGCCGCCTCGATCTTCTCCTTGATATCAGCTGAGGAGACTGAATTTAGTGCGTCGATAACAGCCGCATCCTGCTTTATGGGTGGAGTCCACTGAAGCTGAGTGGTCTTTACATTCTGGGCAACGAGTGCCTCGTGGAAGAGCTGAAGACCAACGTTTATAACTTTAAGATCGCTCTTGTATTCTTTCTTTTCAGCCATGATTTCAGCCCCTTTCCTCAAGTGCAGTGAGAAGTGCACTTGCAATCTTTGTGCTTTCGTAGTTAGAGTGAGTTACGATAACACCTGCGTCAGCGAGAAGCTTCTCAGCTGCGAGAGTGTCCTGGGGATCTTCAAGAGATCCGCAGACATTGGATACGAATATGATAGCACCGTTACGTGCATCGTAGACTTCCTTGCATGCCTTAGCAAAAGGACCTACAGGATCAGCTGCAACTCCGGGACCCATGATGAAGTCCATTGTAACTACAGCAACCGCTGTATCTGCGATCTCACGGTTAAATCTCTTGAGCTTGAGAGCGGGATCAAATACAGGGTGGGG
>JAZNOK010000092.1:0-40246 GCA_045580775.1 Eubacteriales bacterium | reverse complement strand
TCCCGCTACTGTCTGAACGATCATTATAGCATCGCGGTTATTGATCTTGCCGTCGCCTGTGATATCTGCATTATCTGTATCGATATTAACATCGAAGCCTGCAAGATAACGAACAAGAACAGTAACGTCGCTGTTTGTTACTTCACCGTCACGGTCAACGTCGCCTGCAACAGGTACGTACTCTACATATACGTTGGAGAGCACGCCGTCAGCACCCTCTCTGGTCTTAGCAAAGAGCCAATCATAGAGTCCTGCTGTATTAGCCGCATCGACCCAGATGTTGTGGTTGTAACCGGGCATCTCTGTATATGTGATATTAGTTCCGCCGAGTGCCTTGATCGCATTGACGATGCTTCTCGTACCCTCTACGCTGAGAGTAGTATCCGAATCACCGTGGAATGTCCAGATAGGTGTGGTGAGGCAGTTCTGAGCAACTACTTCGGGAGCTGCAGATGAGCCTGTACCTGCCTGAATGATAGCACCTGCTACTGCATCCGGGTTACGTGCAATGATAGACCAGCAAGCAGCACCGCCGTTCGAGCCGCCGCCGAGGTAGAGACGTGTCTGGTCGATCTTGTCATCAGCAAGGAAGCTGTTGATAAGCTCGATAGCCGCACTGAGATGTACCGACTCGGGAGCAGTTGTAGGATCGAATGACGCATTACCGGGATAGGTCTTTATCCATGCACTGGTAGTCGGGCACTGAGGAGCTACTATTACGCACTCCTGACCGCAGTTGAGCACCTTTGTTACTAGTGCGTGGTTAGCACCGAGCTGGAGCTTGTTGTCGCTTCCTCTGGAGCCGTTTCCATGGAAGTATACAAAGATCGGATATGTCTTTGTGCTGGTCTCGTAACCTTCAGGATAGTAAACTCTGTAAGGAAGTGTTGTTCCGTCGGTTGCGGTAAAGCTTCCTTCACCGAATACTTCTTCAGGAACAAGTACGGTTGTCGTACCGGTTGATGTTGTAATAGTGCCAAATCCTGTGAGAAGCGGAACTACTGTGTCCTCCATCTTCTCTGATACTGTTGCTACACACGTGAGAGCTTCGTCACCGTTGATAGCAGAACAGTTATCGAAGTTTCCGCCGCTGACAGTAAGAGCGACTGTTCCGGTAATGCCGTATGCACATCCGATAGGCTGAGTAAATGTACCGCCGTAGATGTTGATCTCAACATTGCCGCCTGTGCTTGCGTTTATGTTACCGCCGTAAACAGAACCGATCTCACCGCCGTAGATCTCGATCTTAGCATTGTTTGTATGAGCTATATTGATATAACGGTTCATACCTGCAATGTAGATACCGCTACCGCTCTTAACGATAATGTGAGATGTTCCTGATCCTACATTGCTTCCGGAGTTCATACCGCCAAGGATAGCGAAGGAATTGTTAAGGGTCGTTCCTCCGAAGCCTGTGCAGGTAACGCCCTCTCCAATCTCAATGCGGTTATACTGAGCTACAATGAAGAAGTAGTGGCTGGTGCTTGCAGTAGAGATATTGATGTTTTCAAACACCGTAGGACCGTTGAGAGTAAACTTTCTTCCTGCTCCGTTGGTAGAGAATACTCCGTTTGCTCTGTAGTCTCTATCATTGTAGTTCATTGTATAAACTATCTTTCCTGTATGAGCAGGCTCTACAAAGTCTGATGTCATATTAAAGTCATCAACAAACACTATATTACCGCCGTTGTCTCCGAGGAGATTGTACGCAGTCGTAATAGATCCGATAGGTGAATCGGGGCTCGAACCGTCTCCTGTTCCGCCTGTCATTACATATACAGTACCGCAGAGAAGTGTAATGCTGTCAAACTCACTCATCTTAGGAACGAGAGAGTATTCATACTTGTTGTATACTCTTGCACTTGCGTTTCCGTCAAGACCTACAACAGAGGAGCATGAACTGAAGTCTCCGCCTTCGACATAAAGCTTGACGCTTCCGTTGATGCCTTGACCGCAGTCTATCTGGTTTGTAAATGTACCGCCGTAGATATTGATCTCGACGTTTCCGCCGGATGCGTTGTTGATATTACCGCCATATACCTTACCTACAGTACCGCCGTAGATGTCGATCACAGCATTTCTCTCGTGGTCGCCTGCTGTATAACGGTTAAGACCTGCGACAACAATACCGTCACCGCTTCTTACTACGATATGAGCATCTCCTGTGCCTTCATATTCGCTTACAACGCCGCTGTTACGTCCGCCGATAACTGTCAAGCCCTTTGCTACCTCTGAGGGAGTAAAGCCTGTTGAGATGATACCTTCGCCAAGCTCTATCTTGTGGTAGTGAGCAACTATGAGAAGACCTGCGTGGTTAGATGTAGTAATTTTGATGTTTTCAAATACAGTAGGACCGCCGATCTCTATACGTCTGCCTGTTCCGCCTGTAGTAAGAGAACCTGCAGAAGTGTAGTCACCGTCTGCACTCTTCTGTGTGATCGTAACAGTACCTGTATGAGCGGGAGCTACAAATGCACCTGTCAGGGTGTATGTTCCGCAGATAACAATATGTCCGCCTCCCTCACCGAGTGCCGCATAAGCATCAGCAAGAGTACCTAAGGGTGAAGATAAGCTTGAACCGTCGCCTGTTCCGCCGTCCTTGAGGTATACTACCTTTGCGTATACGGATACAGTGTCAAACTCGGAGAGCAGAGGAGTTACCGCTGCCTCTACATTGGAATATACAATAGCAGATGCTTTTCCGCTGTTACCGATGATGGATGTGCAGCCGGTAAAGTCACCGCCGTCAACGGTAAGGCTGACACTTCCTGTAATGCCGTATCCGCAGTCGATAACATCGGCAAACGTACCGCCGTGGATAACAAAATCCACATTGCCGCCTGTTCCGCCGTTGATGTTACCGCCGTAGATCTTTCCAAACTCACCGCCGAATATTTCGATCTTTGCATTCCTGGTATGAGCTGTTGAATTATATCTGTTCATACCTGCTATCGCTATACCCGAGCCGCTTCTGATAACGATGCTGGCATCGCCTGTGCCTTCGGATATAGGATTTGTAGAGGAATTCTTTCCTCCAAGGATGGTAAATGCACTTGCAGCTTTGCTCGAGTCAAATCCGGAGCAGATGACACCCTCGCCGATCTCAACGGGGTTGTACTGTGCTATGATAAGCAATGTTGCACTGTTGGTAGTGGAGAAGCTGATATTCTCAAAGGTGGTAGGACCGTTGAGGTAATAGGGTCTGCCTGTACCGCCTGTAGCTACACTGCCGCCTGCAGAATAGTCAACACCGTTATACTTCTGCGTTACCGTGATATGACCGTAGTGAGCGGGTTCGGTAACAGTACCTGTCAGAGTGAAGGTGCCGCATATAACGATAGTACCGCCGTTGACGCCAAGCTTGTCATAAGCATCTTCAAGAGTGCCTGTTGCAGTAGCAGCCGTCTTTCCGTCGCCTGTTCCGCCTGCTTTTACATATACTACGTCATAATCATCTCCCGCGAGATCAAACTCGGAGAGAATAGGAGTTACTGTCATAGCAACGTCATCAGAAACAGATGCGATCGCACTTCCTGTCTTTCCTACGATAGAGGGGCAGGACGAGAAATCGCCGCCGGTTACGTCGAGCATTACCGTTCCGCCTACATAGTATCCAAAGTCAAGAACATTGTCAAATGTTCCGCCGCTGATGCTGGCACTGACAGATCCGCCGGTATAGCTCTTGCCTGAGTTATTAACATTACCGCCGTATATTCTGCCGACAGAACCGCCGGATATCTCGATCTTTACGCCTCTGGTATGATCAAAATCAGACTGCCTGTTCATACCTGCTATAAGAATGCCGGATCCGCTTCTCACTGTGATATGACCGTCTACGCCTGTATTCTTAATGGGGTTGACTCCGCCCTGGAAACCTCCGAGAAGAGTAAGAGCATTTGCGATCAGATTAGAGCTGAAGCCTTCACATACAACACCCGTACCAAGCTCTATGTGGTAGTACTGAGCTATCACGATGATGCCGGCACTGTTTGTAGTGCTGATCTTGATATTTTCAAATTTGGTCGGACCGTTGAGTATATATCTCTTTGAAGATCCGTTGGTCTTGAGAGCTCCTGTGTAGGTCGTGCTGCCGTACTTCTGAGTAACGGTAATGTTACCTGTATGGTATATAGGATCGGAGAAAGTTGCAGACAAAGTGTAGTCTCCGCAGATAACTACCGTACCTCCCTGATAGCCGAGAAGATAATAAGCCTCCTCAAGTGAGCCTATGGGAGATGATGCACTGAGACCTGTGCCGGTAGCACCGTCCTTTACAAACACTGTTCTGTCAGAAGCAACCTTGTCAGAACCGAGGATATAGATGTTGTTAAATCCATGTCCTGTCGCCATGCTGTAAGCATCACGGCTGACATAAGCTGTCTTCTCTCCGGCAACCGACATAGAGCCGTTTGTCATATAGAAATAAGGTGCATCTGAAGTAAATACGCTCGCGTCGGCTATTGTGAGAGTAAAGTCACCCTCTATACCGAACAGCGAATCCTGCGTTACACTTGCTACAGACTCACGAGTGGTAGTGCCGAGAGTAGATCCGTTGATCTTTCCTCCGGTCACGTTGAAGAACGTATCACCGTGGTGTCTCTCAGTCGCATGAGTAACACCGCTGACTGCATCTACAACACCGATCTTTCCGTTTACATAGATCGGAACGTTGTATTCGCCTCCGGTGATATTGAGCGTTGCAGTACCGTTTGCCGAAAGAGCAGAGTTACCGGTTGCAGAAATAGCGTAATTTGTCTCACCGGAATTGGAGTACAGAGGATGAACTGTACAGTTGCCTCCGAGAGTCAGAGTTACATCAGCATTGATAAGTCCCACCGATGCATCATTTCTTGCTCTGTAGTTACCGCCCATGATAGAACGCCATGTTCCTCCGAGAACCGTAATGTTGTAGTCCTCATTGGTGCTGACATAAGAATAGGGCCTTGCTGACTGGAGCATATGAACGTAGGGGGAGCTTTGCAGATATTCATCTCCCGTATCCGTTCCTGCACCGTACTGGTTGTATCCTCCGATAATGAAGGGGTATCTTCCTACGTCAGCCGCAGATGCACTGTAATAAGGAAGAACACTGAGATTCTCTCCGAAGGTCACGTTGTTAAATCCGCACTCGATGGTGGATGCAGATACATGAGCCTTGAGCATGAGAGAGTCGATATAGTGGTCGGAATTGAACGAAATGTGGCTGAACACAAGTCTGAGTCCCGGGTTTATTCCTCTCCACATTATAGGACCTGTGATACCTGTAGGAGTCTTGAATATTCCGGGGTTGGATGTATACTGAGACTCGGAAGATACATTCTGTGAGAAGTCATGTCCCGAGAGGAATACTACCGTTCCTCCGTTAGGAGTAAGTGCTCTGTATGCACGCTCAAGTGACTTGTACGGGCTTGTCTTGGAGCCTGTGCCGGAATCCGAACCGTCATTCATGTGAACGTATACGGTGGGAAGTGTCTTGAGAGCGGCAAAGTTGGAATCGAGCTTTGCATCCTTGAGAGTGGATACCGCACCCGAAGGATAGCTCTGCGGTCCTGCGGTGGGGTGACCCTGATTCTGTCCTGCAGCAACCACGAGTCTGCCCTGAGAATCAAAGGTTATCTTATCAAGGCATATCTCACGGCTGTTTACGACGTTGAGGCCTGCGTGCTTATGGTAAAGCATCCAGTACTCGGTTCCGTCAGGAGAGGTGGTATAGCAGTTATGTCCGGTACCAACGATACCGTCGCTTGTACTTCCCTTAAGAACAGGGTTGTTGGACTGTCTGGTAAAGGTGCCGAGAGGAGTGGAGCAGGTAGCAACACCCACTGCGTAGTTGGGGCTGGTATAGCCCTGGCAGGTGTACATAAGATAGTACGTGCCGTTACGCTTAAGCATTTCGGGTCCCTCTGCGATGCTGGAGTTTTCCCATGCGATGCTGGAGCTGGGAGCGATGAGCTGCTTCTCGGTTCCCGAGACGGGCTTCATCGTAGTCATATTGAGCTTGCATCCCCATACGGTATTACCGTTATTTACCTTTGCGTAATAGAAGTATACGCTTCCGTCGTCGTCAACGAAGAAGTTACCGTCTATTGCGGTGTAACTGAAAACGGGGGTAGCATTAGCCTCGGTCTTGAAGGGACCTGCAGGTGAATCAGCATAAGCGAAATAAATATACTCGTTTGCACTGACCGCCATTATGTAGCGTCCGTTATACTTTATGACCTCAGGTGCCCAGAAATTGGACGCTTCATAGCCGGAAGCTACCTGGAGGTCGCTTGCCTTAAGTACGAAACCGATACTTGTCCAGTTGACAAGGTCACGCGAGGTATATCCGTAATAACCGGTACTGCCTGCGTTTGTCGCGTACAAATAGTAAGTGCCGTCAGTATCCTTGTATACGTACGGGTCAGGACCGTTCGCTACAGGATTCTGGAATGTGGTCTTGTCGTAGCTGAGAGTGACCTCTTCGCTTGACAAGGTCTGTGCACTGTTCATGGTGTCAATGCTGCCCGATGATACACCGTTGCTGACATTGACGGTAGATGCCGCTATCGGAGCATATCCGAAGCATGACAAAACCATAAGCAATGCAAGTGCCGCTGAAAATAGTTTTTTCATAAATTCCTCCTGAAAAAATATATGCTTTTTATGCTTTTGGGTCATACCGTTTCTCTTACCAAAAGCATTACAGCCTCTTTGATCGGCGAATCCACTCCGCCTAAGGATATTTTACTTCACACCGGCCATGTACCGCAAGACAAAAAAGTATCCGAGACAGGACAAATGTTGCGATATGCATGATACGGCGTTCCATAAACTTCCCTCTTATATCATACCACCAATCTCGCTTTGTAAAAAGAGCTTTTTGTTTGTTAAAACATGAAATTTGTTAACTCGTTTCTTTATATGGTTAAAAAAACAAAAAATCAACATGTCAGATAGCTTGATTTCGGTCATTATTTTCCCAAAACGATCTCAAAAAAAACCGTTTCCGCTCCGATTGCTACCGGTTTTTTAAGCATGTTTTTGACGTAAAAGCAAACAAAAAGCCAAATTCAACAAACAAAAAGGCAAGAGTGTGCCGATATTGCATCTCTTGCCTTTTTGTTTGGTTTATTCTATATCAAGTTCTATCGGAGCATCCAGCTCATCCGATACATATTTTCCGTTCTTTTTCCTCTGCTTTACACATTCGGTGAGCAGATACTCGATCTGACCGTTTACCGAGCGAAAGTCATCCTCTGCCCACGCGGCTATGGCATTATAGAGCTTTGCTGACAGACGCAGAGGCACCTGTTTTTTGTTATCAGCCATATCAATACAAACTTCCCGAATTTACAACAGGCTGGGCATCGCGGTTGCCGCAGAGAACAACGAGCAGATTTGATACCATAGCAGCCTTTCGTTCTTCGTCAAGCTCAACAAGTTCTTTTTCGCTCAATCGTTCAAGTGCCATCTCGACCATTCCCACCGCTCCGTCAACTATCATTCTGCGAGCGTCTATCACAGCTGATGCCTGTTGTCTTTGGAGCATTACTGCCGCGATCTCGGGAGCGTAAGCAAGATAAGTGATCCTAGCCTCAATTATCTCCAGTCCTGCTTCGCTCACCTTTTGCTGGATCTCATCGCGTATGCGGGCAGCTACCACCTCGCTGGAACCGCGAAGGCTCCCCTCATCCGCTATACCGTCTCCGGTAGTGTCCACGCCCGGTGCAACGTCATAAGGATAAATACGCACGATATTGCGAAGTGCTCCGTCACACTGCAATGAAAGATATTCCTTGTAGTTATCTACATTGAACACCGCCTTTGCAGTATCAACGACTCTCCACATTACTGCAATTCCTATCTCTATGGGATTTCCGAGGCAATCGTTTATCTTCTGGCGGTTGTTGTTAAGTGTCATGATCTTGAGCGAGATCTTTTTGCTCTCTGCCTCTAGGGTAACATTTCCTGCACTTACAGCAGCAGACAGTATCACAGAGCCTGCCTTCTGTCCGTCAACATCTCCCGACTGACTGAGCTTTGTCTTTGACGCCGGATTTATCGCAACGCAGAAGGGATTTACGTAATAAAAACCTTCCCCCTTGAGCGTTCCGACATATTTACCAAACAGCGTAAGCACCAATGCCTCCTGGGGCTTGAGCACTTTCAGTCCGAGATAAGGTATCCATCCGATGCATGCCCAGAGTATCCCCACAGCCAAAATCACCGCACCAAGCACCTCTTCTCCCTCGTCAAGCATTAAGCCCCCGAGTATCACCATTGCTATCGCCGCAATGTAAAATACCGATGTCAGCAGCAACGCCGCCATTCCGTTTCCTTTTTTGCCGATAATTTTTTCTTGCATGATCTTTCCTCCTTTGTTTTGATATCATAATGATATCATACCAATATCTAATTGTCAAGAGGATCGCAAAATATTTTTTTACACAAGTGTTCTGACTTTGGCTCTTGCGTATTCTTTCGGCGTTATGCCTTCGATCTTTTTGAACTGCCGGATAAAGTGATATTCGTTTGTATAACCTGTCATAGCGGCAATTTCGGAATTGTTGTATTTGTTCTGCTCGAGCAGATTTTTTGCCCTCTCAATTCGGGCGATTATGAGATCGTTTTTCGGTGATATACCGAATATCTGCTTGTACAATGCATAAAAACGCGATTCACTCAAATGAACCATCTTCGCCATTTCAGCAATACTGGGATCATCTGCCAGATTGGCAAATGCTTCTATACGGAGTTTTTTGAAGGCATCATACAGATCAGCCCGAACATCCTCTCCGACCTCCTCGTCGGCTGCCTCGCGGGATATGTGGATAAACATCTCGCGGAGCTTTATCTCCATCAGCTCGTTTTTATGCGGCATTGATGAATACAGCTCACGCTCCAGAGTTTGAGCAAGACGTGACAGATGAGCACTGTCCTTGACATAATATACCTTTTTACACTCCAGACCGTATTCACAAAGCATCTGTGCCACGTCTCCTGTCAGATGCATCCAATCATGAATAAGCCTGCATTCGCTGTTGATAGTTGACGGAGTATTCGGCGGACAGATAACGCACGCCCCGGGAGACAACTGCTCTACCCTGCCCTCTATGGTATACCTGACCGGCGTTTTGAAGTGGATAAAAATATAGTAAGGAACCCCTTTGGGTCTGTCCAGGATAAAACCTGCTTTCTCAGGCCACTCATGCCTGCACCCTGTAATGCCGATAGTCATTGTTCCGCCTCCATAGAAAAAGTCAACCCAATTCACAGAGTTGCCGCCTGATACATCAGAAAAATCGCGATTATATCAGTTGTTTTTTACGGTTTTCGGTGATTTGTTGTTTTTATTTATATTATCATAAACAGTAGGATATGTCAATAAAACAAGAGTATATTATATTTAAAAGAAGATGCAGTAATATTATACTTAACTGTGTAGGTAAACTTTTACAAATCATATTATAAAAGGAGAATTTGACATGAATATTCCGCGTCCAGAATATCCCCGTCCGCATTTTGTTCGTCCCGAATGGGTCAATCTTAACGGCGAATGGGAGTTTGAGATCGACAACGGCAGATCCGGCAGAGAGAGAGGCCTGATGAACAAAGATCACCTCGACATGAAGATCACCGTTCCTTTCTGCCCCGAAAGCAAGCTGTCGGGACTCGCTCACACAGACTTCATGGAGGCTGTATGGTATAAAAAGGTCGTTACTCTCCCCGAAGGATGGCAGTCCGAGGGAAGACGCACGATCCTCCACATCGGTGCATGCGACTACGATACCGAGGTATGGGTAAACGGAGTTTCCGTCGGAAAGCACATCGGTTCTTTCATCTCGTTTGAGTTTGATATCACCTCCGCTCTGAAGGAAGGCGAGAATGCCATCGTTATTACAGCAACCGACCTTCTCCGCCGTAACGGTCAGCCCGGCGGTAAGCAGTCCAAGAGATACGGTTCTTATGGCTGTTTCTACACAAGAACGACCGGTATCTGGCAGACTGTATGGCTCGAGAATGTTCCTAATTCTTATATAAAGAGCACAAAGCTCACCCCCTCTCTTGCAGGTCAGTGCCTGTACATAGATGCTAAGTGCCCGAACTCCCACGGCAAGACCGTTACCGCTACAGCATTCTACAATGGCAAAGAAGTAGGACGTGCATCCGGAAAGGTCGTTCAGGCTCATGCTCTGTTCACACTGCAGCTGTCTGAGCTTCACCTCTGGGATGTGTTCCAGCCTGAGCTTTATGATCTTATTCTTGAGCTCGACCAAGACCGTGTAGAGAGCTATTTCGGTATGCGTGAGGTAGCTGTCAACGACGAAAAGATCTACCTCAACGGCAGAGTAGTTTTCCAGAGACTGATACTCGACCAGGGCTTCTATCCTGACGGTATCTTCACCGCTCCCTCCGACGCCGAGCTCAAAGCTGACATCCAGCGTTCTATCGACATGGGATACAACGGTGCAAGACTCCACCAAAAGATATTCGAGGAAAGATTCCTCTACCATGCAGACCACATGGGATATCTTGTATGGGGAGAGACCGGTAACTGGGGACTCGATGTTGCCGCTCCTACCGCATGGCAGGGATTCTTCCCTGAGTGGCTTGAGGCTATCGAGCGTGACTACAACCATCCTGCTATCGTAGGCTGGTGCCCGCTGAACGAAACTCAGCAAAATCAGAACAAGTGGTTTGTGAAGCACTGCGTAGATCTCACACGTGCTCTTGACCCCACACGTCCCGTCATTGACTCGTCCGGATGGTACCATGAGTGGAACCTCTCGGATATTCCGGATACTCACGACTACGATCAGAACCCTGAGACCTTCCGTGCTCATTATGACGGACTCAATGCCTCCAAGACCGCTACCATTGAGATACGCCACCCCAGAGAGATCCCGCGTCCGATATTCGTATCCGAGTACGGCGGAATCTGGTGGAATCCTGAAGAAGCAAAGACCATCGACAAGGACAAGACCAAGAGCTGGGGCTACGGTCAGCGTGTCAGCTCCGAGGAAGAGTGGCTGGCAAGATACGAGGGACTGGCTGCCGCTCTGCTCGACAACCCCTCTATCTGTGCTCTCTGCTACACTCAGCTTACCGATGTTGAGCAGGAGCAAAACGGTCTGTACACCTACGACCGTAAGCCGAAATTCGATCCCGCAATTCTCGCTCCTATGATGAGAAGAAAAGCGGCAATCGAAGAATAAGATAAAAAAAGTCAGCAACGCCCTGCGGTTACTTCCGCAGGGCGTTTATCCTTGAAAAACATCTGAGAAGGACCTGCATGTAAAAATATTTACAATATCTTGCAAAATAATTCTTGCATTATACGAGATATTTTGGTAAACTATAACTGTAAAGATATCTCATAATATATCTCACACAATAATACCAAAGGAGTGTATCGTTATGGAAAAGAAGAATGACATGCTTAAAACAATAATAATCGCAGTATGTGCAGCAGTAGCTGCTGTAGGTGCGATCGTAGTCATCGCAAAGATCATCAAGAAGAAAAATGCCGCTCTCTGCGATTGCATAGATGACTATTGTGACTTTGAGGATGATGACTGTTGCTGCGAGTTCTGCGAGGACGACATCACAGACTGCTGTTGCAGCGACTGTGAAGACGAGGTAGAAGTAGAGCTCACCGAAGAGCCCGCAGAATAATCACCGCCTTTACCGGCATAGCGGACGTATACCCGCAGCCTTGCCGACTGTATGACCCTTTTCATATCAGCCGACAATCCAAAAAAGGCAAAACTTAATTTTCTATAAACTACAAAAAGCTGACTTGCACGTCAAAAAAGACGTTTAAGTCAGCTTTTTTATATCGCAATATGTTTTGAAGTTTCACCACGAAATCATCTCTTACTAGGTGCTCAAGATTCAAAAGCAGCATAGCACAGCTTTACTTCTGTCTTTTCTTTTTGAAAAAGTCCCTGAGAAGCTCAACCGACTCCTCCTCCATCACGCCGCCCACTACTTCGGTTCTGTGATTAAGTCCGTAGGAGTTTATATCAAGCACGCTGCCCATAGCACCGGCACGCTTGTCATAAGCTCCAAACACTACACGGTCTATGCGGGCATTGATGATCGCTCCTGCACACATCGGGCACGGCTCAAGTGTCACATACATTGTGCACTCCGGCAGCCGCCAACCTCCAAGTGCCCTGCATGCTGAATCTATCGCCCTCAGCTCCGCATGATAAAGGGCGTTTTTTTCCGTTTCTCTGAGGTTATGCTCTGCACTGACAACATCAGTGCCGTATCTTACTATAACAGCCCCCACAGGCACCTCGCCCTTTTCCGCCGCTTTTTGTGCCTCGGAAAATGCGAGCTTCATAAATTCTATATCACGTTCATTCATATCAAACAAATCTCAGTACGGTAGCAAGTATGATTGCAACATATACAACGACCATTGCAGGAGAAAGTATTTCAGAGCTGTCAATATCCGACTTGATTCTCATGACTTGTTTTGTTCTTTCATTCAAAGAGCGATGATGATCACGCAGTATCACAAAAGAATAATACACCCCAAGTCCCAGGACTGTAAGCCAGCATAGACATTCCAGTGCCACATACACTCCAACCGAGCACACTTGTGCAAGATACGACAGTATCAACACTACCGTATTAACGGTCAAATGAAGATATACAGACAGTCTGATGTCATCGGTATAAAGATACAACACCGACAAAACCACCCCTGCTCCTGCGGCGTATATCAGCTGATAGGGATTAAAATGGCAAACGCCGAAAAGGACCCCCGACAGTATTGCTGCCCTCATTCCGCCGCCCGCTGCACGCATAACCACCCCGCGAGAGAATATCTCTTCGCTCACAGCAGGTATAAACGCATACATGACTAAAGAAAAGAAAAAGCCAAAAACCCCATCAAAGACCCCTCCGCCCGAGGATATTGAGCTTACTCCAAGAAGCTCAAGCAAAACGATATTCATCTGCAAGAACGCAACTATCGCCGCAAAAGCCACAAAAAATGCAGGTTTCTTGTACTCACACAGATCGTGTTTTTTGTAGGATACCCCGACGGGCTTGACAGTTTTTTTCCATATTATGTACGGCACAACAAAAGAAAGTGCGTATATCAGCTTTACTGCGGCGACCTTCAGATACGACTCCAAAAAGGCCGACACTATTGGTGCGGCAGAGCTGATAAGAAGCTGGCATATCAGCAACATTGAAAGAGATACCGCCCGCCTGCTGTTTTTTCCTTTCATGCTTGTACTTCCTCCAAAAAAAGAAAAACAGGTTTTACTTGTTATATTTTACACCAAAAAAGCAAAAAAATCAATAGTAAAATCGCATGTCCGCACCACCTATACACCACATTGGTCCACACGGTTTTCAACCAAAAATAGAAAACTGCCGGTCGCTTCTACAATACAGTTATTGAATATTTCTCCAGCATGCTGTATAATATAAACGAACAACAACAAAGGGGGAAGCCATGAACATCGGCAAAGTTATATCAGAGAGGAGAAAATCTCTTGGTTTTACACAACGTGCATTGGCTCAAAAGCTTAACGTTACTTTTCAAGCAATATCAAAATGGGAAAACGGGGCATCGTATCCGGATGTTACGCTTCTTCCACAGCTTGCGGCTCTTCTTGACATATCAATAGACTCGTTGCTCGGTTATCCCTCACAGTCAGCATCCTATTACGACCAACGGTACGATACAGATGGATATTATTGGGGATTGATTCCAAACCACCTTTGTTATGAAATTTTGCGACTAAAGCCCCCTGTAAAGCCATACAAGGTACTCGACATAGGATGCGGAGAGGGAAAGGATGCCGTATTCCTCGCAAGAAACGGTTATGAAGTGACTGCCTTCGACCTTTCAGAGCAAGGTCTGTCAAAAGCGAGAGAACTTGCAAGCAACTTCGGAGTAAATGTTGATTTTTTCAAAGCAAACGTGCGTGATTACAGGTTAGAGATGGATTACGATATAATTTTTTCGAGCGGAGTGTTCCATTATATTCCGCAAGCATTGAGAGAAAACTTTGTTGACAACCTTAAATCGCACACAACAGAAGGCGGCATCAACGTCATCAATGTTTTTGTAAAGAAGCCGTTTATTGCCGATCCGCAAGATATGGAAGCAGATGAATTAGCCGCAGGATATTGGAAATCGGGAGAGCTTTTTACCTACTATCACGACTGGCTGTTTCATAAAAACGAAGAGAGAATTTTCGACTGCAACAGCGGCGGATCACCGCACAAGCATTGTATGGATATTTTGATCGCGGAGAAAACAAAGCAAGCTCTTACGGAAGATAACAAAAATGAAGCTAATAATTACAGACCTTGATAATACACTTTTGAGAAGTGACAAAAGCGTATCGAAATACACAGTCAGCGTGTTTGAAAAAGCCAGTTTGAACGGATATTTGACGACCTTTGCTACTGCACGTGCCGAAGAAACCTTAACTCACCTTATCAAAATGCTGAAACCGAACATTATCATTTCCAACGGCGGAGCCGCTATCAGCATTGAGGGAAAAACAATACACGAAAGTTTCATGTCGCACAAGGACATCTCAACCATCATAAGAATGTGTCGCACCTTCACAGATGAAAAAGGATTGATTACCGCCCATTGCAATGACGGCTATTATTGTAATTTCGAGCCGAGTGATCCCGATCGCCGTGCGGCGTATATGTATTCAGATTTCAGATCGTTTGAAAAAGATGTATACAAAATATCAGCTGAGATCGAGGACGACGACCGGGCAAAAGAGATCGATCGAGCTTGTCCCGATACTGCTCTCATCAATTATACAGGCGAAAAATGGAGGCAATTTGCCCCCTCGGATGCAAACAAAGAATCCGCACTATTAAAGCTCGTATCCTTCTTGGGCATTGATTTCGGCGACGTAATTGCGTTCGGTGACGATATAAACGATTTAGGTATGCTCAAGCTCGCAGGCACAGCGGTTGCCGTTTCAAATGCTATTGAAGAAATAAAGACAGCCGCTGATCATATTACCGACTCAAACGACCAAGACGGCGTTGCAAGATTTTTAGAGAAGATGCTGACAACAATATAAAACGACAAACTGACGCATAAGGAAGAATATAAAATGGTAAAAACATATAACAAACTTGTCCGCGACCGTATTCCCGAAATTATTGAAGCCAAGGGAGATAAATGTAAAATCGAGATCCTCTCGGATGAAGATTACCTCAAAATGCTCGACGCTAAGCTCGACGAGGAGCTCTCCGAATATCATAAGGATCAGAATATTGAAGAGTTAGCCGACTTGCTGGAGGTAATTCATGCCGCCGCCGTGGCACGCGGATATACTCTCGGTCAACTTGAAGCAGTAAGAGCAAAGAAAGCCAAAGAGCGTGGCGGATTTGAGAGTAAAATTTTACTGATAAGCGTAGATTCCGGCAAAAGTTGAACGAGAAAACGAACAAAACTGTTGATGCTTTAAAACGGGACAAAAATGCAATTACCCATGCAATGAAAAAACCAAGTCTGCCGACTTGGTTTTTTCATTGCACTAACGCCGCTCATTGTTTTCAAAAAATCTATTGATCCATTTTCATCTTTTTACTATCTTTTCCGATATTACGCTAAAAAAGTCTTTTTTTAATACATCTTCACTATGATCCTTATACCATAGATAACTTTCTCTCAATCCTTGTTCCGGCGTAATTGACGGTCTGAGGAGACTGTTTTTTTGTTCCTCTGTTCAAAACAAAAACATCGTGCCCTCGTTTTACAAAGAACTCCGCTGTATATCTGCTCACAAATGTTGTTCCGCCGGTAACCAATACTTTCATCTTTTCTCCTATTAAGAATACAAAACTTATAATCTCGTCTTTGCGACGCTGACAAACGTGTGCTGTGACACGCTCTTCATAAGTATACAGATAAGCCCTACCACCACTCTGTAAAACCGACAGATGACAAAAGCATACGTTGAAAAAAAGGTGTTTGCCGTTTGGCAAACACCTTTTTGCTTGTATAATTAGTGAGCGATGTATCTCTCTGTATCCTTGTCAAAGAGATGGATCTTATCAGGATCAAGAGCGACTCTGATCTTGTCTCCTGCTCTAGCCTGAGAGTTGGATGCAACACGTGCGATGAGGTTCTGCTCCTCGCCTGCGATGAGGTAAAGATAGATCTCAGCTCCCATAAGCTCTGTAACTTCAACATCTGCCTCGATGATGCTGTCAGCAAACTTCTCGAGATACATCTCGTCGTCGTGAATAGCCTCGGGACGGATACCTGCAACGATCTCCTTGCCGACATACTCCTCAATGACATTCTCCTCTTTCTCGTTGAGGTACTTGTTATTGGGGATCTTGATAGTATTGCCGCAGAAGGAAATGTAGTACTCACCGTTCTTCTTCTCAACGAGAGCGTTGATGAAGTTCATCTGAGGAGTACCGATAAATCCTGCAACAAAGAGGTTAACAGGCTTGTCATAGAGGTTCTGAGGAGTATCTACCTGCTGGATAAGACCGTCCTTCATGACAACTATTCTCGTTGCCATGGTCATAGCCTCTGTCTGGTCATGTGTTACGTAAATAAATGTGGTTCCGACGCTCTTGTGAAGCTTGGTAAGCTCGGTTCTCATCGTTGCACGGAGCTTAGCATCGAGGTTGGAAAGAGGCTCGTCGAGAAGGAATACCTTAGGATAACGAACGATAGCACGACCGAGTGCAACACGCTGCTTCTGTCCTCCGGAAAGAGCCTTCGGCTTTCTGTCGAGAAGGTGTGCAATATCAAGTATACGAGCTGCTTCCTCAACGCGGCGTATGATCTCCTCCTTGGGAGTCTTTCTCAGCTTAAGTCCGAATGCCATGTTCTCGAATACGGACATGTGAGGATAAAGAGCGTAGTTCTGGAAAACCATCGCGATATCTCTGTCCTTAGGAGCTATATCATTGACAAGCTTATCTCCGATATAGAGTTCTCCCTCAGAAATCTCCTCAAGGCCGGCAATCATTCTCAGTGTTGTTGATTTTCCGCATCCTGAAGGACCTACGAGAATAAGAAATTCCTTATCCTTGATCTCAAGGCAGAAGTCGGATACAGCGGTAACTCCGCCGGGGTACTTTTTGTAAATGTGCTTCAGTGAAAGGCTTGCCATTTAAAAATTCCTCCTAATATTATCAATAACCTTTGATTATCAGTAATTAATATCATACGCCTGGACGTACTTTTTGACGATATACATTATATCATTTTGCATCGGAAAATAAAAGTGGGTATTCAACCAAACTTTCATTATTCGCTTTGGTAATATTGCACAAAAACAACATTTCGAGAACTGCTAAATGGTATTTTTTGGCATTTTTGTGAACTTTTTTGTGCAATTTGCTCACTAAATTCTATATCTCTCAAGCAAAGCGATCTCCTCGGGTGTCAGAGCTCTGTACTCTCCGCGTTGCAAACTCCTGTCCAGTTCCACTCCGCCGAACGCCACTCTCTCAAGCTCAACTATCTCACACCCCAGAGCCTGTGCCATTCGTTTGATCTGATGGTATTTACCTTCTCTGAGGGTAATATATCCCCCGTTCCCCTCTGCATCCAGCTCAAGCTCCGCACTGAGACACTCATACCCGTCAAGAAGCTCCAGCCCTTCCCTCACCCGATCCGGTGCATCTGACGGAAGACGTGCATCGGTGCTGAATCGGTATACCTTCTCTGCGTGGTGCTTTGGAGAAAGCAGAGCATGTGCCAGCTGTCCGTCATTTGTCAAAATCAAGAGTCCTGTCGTATCAATGTCCAGTCTGCCGCAGGGGAACAGTTCTCTGGATGCCAGTCTCGGCTCTATCAGCTCAAGTACCGTTTTCTTTCTCTTATCATCGGTTGCACTGATATATCCCTTCGGCTTATTGAGCATTATATAGGTAAACCGCTCATACTCCACCTTTTCTCCCTTGTACATGACTGTGTCGTGCTCGGGATCTATACAAAGATCGCTTTTTCGTGCGGTAGCTCCGTTTACACTGACAGCTCCCGCTCTAACAGCACGCTTACTCTCAGATCGGGTAAGCACTCCCATATCGGATAAAAATCTGTCCAACCGCATAAAAAAATCTCCTTTTTCACACAAGCACAAGCACCGCTATCAAAAGCGGCAAACAAAAGACCAAGCCAAGAACAAACGCCACCAAAAACATATTCCAAAAATCGCGCATACCGACCTCCCGTATTATTCTCACGATCATAGTGAGTGTAGGTCTGAAAAGGCAAAAATATTCATTTTTTCGGTATGACGTTCGTCTTTTTCTTCTGAGCAAAGAAAATCAAAGTTTCTTTGTTCCTTTGATGTCGGACCAGTATTTCATCGCCGCCTGCTCTGTACGGTTCTCTCCGTATTCGTAATATGTACGCTCCAGTCCCTTTGGCATATACCTCTGTTCAACATAATGATGAGGGTAGTCATGAGGGTACTTATACCCCTCAAACAAAGGAGATCTGAGGTGCTTTGGCATATCACTCCCAAGCCCCGCCCTGACATCCGCCGCCGCTCTTTCATAAGCTATATGAGCAGAGTTGGACTTTGGAGAGGTAGCGAGCATTATAACCGCATTAGACAAAGGTATAGATGCTTCAGGCATTCCAAGCTCTATAGCAGATCGGCAGCAGGCATAGGTTATCGCTGCTGCCATGGGGTATGCCGCACCTATGTCCTCACTCGCAATCACCTGAAGGCGTCTTGTGGCACTGATCAGTTCTCCCGCCTCAAGCAAGGATGCAAGATAAAATATCGCCGCGTCTGCATCCGAGCCGCGTATGGACTTTTGAAGGGCAGAAAGCAGATCGTAATGGCTGTCACCCGACTTGTCATAATTGACACGGGCACAAGCAGCGAGTGCATCCGCACTCGAACGGTCAAGAACGCTGTCGGTGACAAAGAATGCATTCTCAACAAGCCCGATAGACATTCTGACATCCCCGCCGCATTTTTTTGCTATATAAAGAAGTGCTTCCCTATCGGCACTTTTGGTTGTTGAGTAGGTGTCATTTAGTATATTCCATGCACGCTCAAGGACCTTTACCGTATCCTGCGGCTCTACACTCTTGAACTCAAAAACCGACGACCGTGACAGAAGTGCATTGTAAACGTAAAAATACGGATTTTCCGTAGTAGAGGCAATAAGCGTCACCCTGCCGTCCTCCACACATTCAAGCAATGACTGCTGTTGTTTTCTGTTGAAATACTGTATCTCGTCAAGGTAAAGTAATATTCCTTGCTCGCCTAAGAACCCTTCCGTCTGGGATATGGCATCCTTGACGTCAGCTATGGTGGCATTGGTGGCATTGAGTCTCACCATACGCATTCCTGAGTTTTTTGCTATTATCTCGGCTGTAGTTGTCTTTCCGGTTCCGGGAGGACCGTAAAAGATCATACTGCCGATTCTGCCTGCCTCGCACAGGCGTCTGAGTATACCGCCCTCTCCGACAAGATGTGACTGTCCTGCGATCTCGTCCAGAGTCTGCGGACGTATCTTGTCGGCAAGCGGCCGTGTATCTGTTTTCATATCATTTCCTCATTTATTCTGTATACAGGCACCGCGGACAAAACTGTATCAGTTCAGTGCTGCAGAACCAACATCATACATTGCCCCGGCATAGGATAGGAGCACTTCTCTGTCTCCCTCAGAGACCGAAACCCCCTCATATACGGCTCTTGCATCCTCAAACGCAGCCTCCATCAGCCCCTCGTCCGAACACATTCCCGACATTCGGAAAGCATTCTCACCGCTCTGCCTTATCCTGGAGTCACTGCCCGAACCTACCGCAAAAAAGTCTCCCGGACCTCTCATCCTCAGATCCTTCTCCGCGATTGCAAATCCGTCATAGGTATTCTTCATAGTTGTGAGGCGTCCTTTTGCCGTTTCTCCCTTGCTGTCGGAAACAAGCACACAGTAGGACTTTTTGTTTCCTCTTCCGACGCGGCCTCTGAGCTGATGAAGCTGAGACAGTCCGAACCGTTCTGCGTTTTCCACGATCATGAGAGTAGCAGACGGTACATTCACTCCTACCTCAATTACCGTTGTGGAGACCAGTATCTTTATCTCCCCTCTGACAAATCTGCCCATGACCTCGTCTTTTTTAGCGGGTTTCATCCTTCCGTGGAGAAATCCTACAGGAATATCGGAAAACACCTTCTCTGAGAGTTCCTTTGCATAGTCCACCGCCGCTTTCAGCGGAGGTCTGTCCTCACCCAAAGCCAGCTCAAACAGGCTCTTTGCGTCTACCCCTCCGCCATCCTCATCATCGTCATCCGACCTTTCGACTGTCGGGCATACAATATATACCTGTCCTCCCTGCTCGATCTGTTTTCTTATAAACGCATTGAGCCTTTCTCTGTAGCTCTCATTCACCCAGAATGTATCCACACGCATCCTGCCCGCAGGAAGCACATCTATGATGCTGACATCAATATCCTTGTACATGACAAGCGACATTGTCCTCGGTATGGGAGTCGCACTCATGACAAGCGTATGCACTCCTTTGCCCTTTTCCGAGAGAGCCTGACGCTGTTTCACTCCGAAGCGGTGCTGCTCATCCGTGATGACCAGACCCAGTCTCGAAAACTCCACGCCTTCGCTGATGACGGCATGTGTGCCTATTACTATATCACACCGGTCTTCCCCCTCAGTGGCGAGAGCACGCCTGATCCGGTCCTTTTCACTTTTTTTGGTAGAGCCGCACAAAAGCTCACACTTGATTCCCAAAGATTCAAAAAGCGGCATGAGATCATGATAATGCTGAGTAGCAAGTATCTCTGTCGGTGCCATCATAGCCGCCTGCATTCCGTTCTTTGCAGAGATATAAAGTGCCGCAGCTGCACAGACGGTCTTTCCGCTGCCGACATCACCTACCACAATACGCGACATAGCAGGTACACTCATGTCGGTACATGACAGATCTGCTCTGATTTCATCTATGCATCTCTGCTGTGCCGAAGTAAGTGAGAACGGAATTTGTCTGAGAAACTCGGACACATCGGTGTCCTCCATAAAAAAGCTTCTTCCCTCTCGGTGTTTTTTTGAAAAAGCAGAGGCACACAACGCATAATAGAACATCTCGTCGTATGCAAGACGCCTTCCTGCAGCTCTGAGCGACTCCATATCCGGAGGTTGGTGGATATTACGGATAGCATAAGAGAGCGTAGCGAGTCTGCGAAAACGTCTGATACTCTCAGGCAACGGATCCGCAAGCGAGGAGGATGCACTCTTGAGAGCCTGTGCCACAACCTCTGATATGACCTTTGTATTCAGTCCCTCACTCAGGGGGTATATCGGAACAAAATCCCTCAGTGCCACTCCTTGTGTGCATTTCTCGTATGTCGGAGACGACAGCATAAGAACATTTCTCTTGCCGGCGGTTATCTTTCCGTAGAAGCGGTACTGCTCGCCCACCTCAAAGACGTCCTTCAGATAAGGCTGGTTAAAGAACACTATTTCAATAGAATCCGTATCGTCATATCCGCGGAATTTTGTCAGGGTCATGCCCCTTTTTATCATAGCGTTTCTGGGAACGGTAGCTACAGTAAGCATAAGTGCCGCAACATCTCCGTGACGGAGCTCGTTTATGCTCCTGACGTCCCCTCTGTTCTGATATGCACGCGGAAAATGATAGAGAACGTCTCGCAGAGTTTTTATACCCAGCTTTTCAAATGCGGCGGCACGTACCTTTCCTATACCTTTAAGCTCTGTTATACTGCTTGACAGAGTGATCACCGTACCGCCTCCTTTCTCCGACATTGTTTTTTTCATTATACAACATCCGGACGGCAAAATAAATAGATTTTTTCAAAAAAGCAATATTTGCCGAGATAATAACATAACTTTGGCGGAACAATAAATACGAAAACGATCTGTTTTCAGATAGCGAACCATCTTTGCTCGGAGGTCTATCAAATGCATACAGAAATAAGGCATGCCGTGTCTGTTCTTTCAGAAGCTGCCGCAGATACAAAAAAGATGTACAAAAAGGCAGCACGGCACTCACCGAGAATAGTCGAACTAATATCGGTTTTAAACATTTTTGCCCGTTTCTGCATTGCCCGAGCTTGGAATTATATCCGCAGTGATGCTTATAATTCTCAGAAAGAAAAAACCGGCAAGAAATAAATAATACCTTCGCGGGGGTGCACTCAGTAACAAAGTGCACCCCGATTCTTTATTCTTGCAGGTGAGTATGCACTTATATGACTGCAAAAAAAGGCACCCGGAAAGTTGATTTTGACATGATTTCAGTACGCAAAGTTTGCTTATATGTGATATTTTTACAAAACAAAAGACGACAGAAGCAATTTTTTCGCAAAAGGTCAGCTTTGTTCTTTTTTTTAAAAGTTTTTTATCAATAAGAGAATTTTTCGTACCTTTTGGAATTTTTGGCACTTTACATATGAGATATAAGGTAGTAGAATTAAGGTGTAAACATACCGCATGTGTATTTTATCATACCGTGCGGTTCTTACCGAAAGCTCAAGGAGGAGATCAAAAATGAAAAGAAAGCTGATACCCGTCACCGCCGTTATGCTGGCTCTGCTCTTATGCTCATGCGGGCAGAGTGCCGCTATAGACAGCACCGCACCTGTAACCGACACCGACACAGCAGCAGAAACCGTTGACCCATCTACCGTGCTCGATGTTCCTACGGAGGCCGACTATGACGGCTATGAGGTGAAGATCCTCGTATCCGGCAACTACAAGAACAACGACTTTGACGGTGCTACCGACACAAAGGACGTCGTTGCAATCGCTCAACACAAGAGAAACACCGAGGTAGAGCAAGCCTACAAGGTAAAAATTGCAGTAGACGATAAAATCAAATTCGGCTCACAAAAAACAGGAACCGGAACGGGTTTTGATATTTTCTCGAAAATGTACTCCTCGCAGTCATACGACTACGACTTTGCCACTATCGGTTCCTACAATGCCGGCTCATGTGCATATAACGGCTATTTCACCGATCTCAATTCTCTGCCGAACATAGATCTGTCAAAGAGATGGTGGAGTCAGGACGCAAACGAACAGTTCGGTATCAAAGGCAAGATGTACTTCACCACAGGTGACATAACCCTCGCTGAGAACCGCGTTGTTCATCTCATCGTCTTCAACAAGGAAATGCTCGCATCGTCAGACCTGACCTCCCCTTACGAGCTCGTAAGCGAGGGCAAGTGGACCTGGGATGCTCTGGCAACTCAGGTAAAGAAGATATCTGAGGATCTCAACGGAGACGACGTCAGAAACGAAAAGGACAAATACGGCATGATGACCTGGGCTGATGCGTATTCAGCGGCGGTAGCGTCGGGAGGCAGTCAGATAGCAACCGTCAACGAAGACGGCGAGCTCGAGCTGACTCTGATGAATGATAAGACCTCCGCTATCGTACAGAAATACGCCGACATCATATTCGATACCACTACCTGCTTTGACTATCAGTACGGCTATGCACAAAACACCTGGGACAAGAACAGATGGGGAATGTTCAGCGGCGGTCAGGTTCTGTACTATCTCGCCTCTGCCGCAATTCCCGCACAGATGAGAGAATACGACGTAGAATTCGGCATCATTCCCTACCCCAAGCTCACCGAGGATCAGGACAGCTACTATTCGCTCACAGCAGCATACCACAATCAGTATGTCGCAGTTCCCTTTTTCGTAGAGGACCCCGAAAGAACGGGATTGCTGCTCGAAATACTCGCTTACAAGGGTATGCAGTACGTAACGCCCTCCTTCTACGAGCTTCAGCTAATCGGCCGTGACACGAGAGATAACGAGAGTGAAGGAATGCTCGATATTATCTACAGCAACGTAGTATTCGATCCGGGACTCGTATACAGAATCACGGGGATGGCAGATACCTACAATCAGGTAAGAACCAAGAGAACTAATGTTTTCTACTCTAACTACGAAGCCGCAAAGGAATCTGCACAGAAGGATATTGATGCAATAAACGATCTCTTCGGACTTCAGCAGTAAATCTACAACGATTGAAAAGGCAGTATCCAAATGAAAAAGAACAACCTATCAAAACACTTTCTTTCGCTCGCATCGGCTCTTCTGCTTGTCCTGCTCTGCTGTGCCTGCTCAGGCGGCACTGACGTGCCGTCGGACACGAATCTTCAGACCGACAGTTCCGCAGCAGAGGATACGACTGACAGCACAACCGAGATCCCTGACGTGTACATACACGCGTTCTCCGAGCTTAACACAAAGGAGCACTCCCCCGACTCTCATAAGGACGTCTGGGATAAAAGCTGCCTTGAAGAGAACGCTCGGGACTATAACACCTACGAGGGCATTGCGGCTCTCGGCATAAATGGTTATTATCCGAGAGTCAAAAAACTCAACGACGGAAGATACATGCTTATCTTTCACAACGGCGACTACGGCGGAAGCGTGTACGTAGCCTTTGCCTCTGATATAGGTAGATTTTCCGCTCCTACGGAAATATTCGGCAGTGTGCAGCTTGACGGAGAGACAAAGCTCTACATGACTCCTGATGCTGTACAGATGCCAAACGGCAGAATAATAGCCGTCTGCTCTTACCGCTCGTCAAGTTCGTATTCCTCCGATATCGGCAAAAACGGAATAGCGGTCAGATACTCAGACGACGGAGGAAAAACCTGGTCAGAACAAAAGACCGTATACAAAGGCACAAACTGGGAGCCCTCCCTTCTTTCTACCGGCACAGAAGAAGTAAAGCTCATGTTTACCTCTACCGCACAAAGTGTAGAGCTATACGGCTTTGACAATAGATACGGTGTAGTAGGTATGCTAAGCTCTGCTGACAACGGTGCAACCTGGACTCCAAACGTAACCGAGTCTCCCTGGGCGGCACAAATAATAGCACAGCGTTATCTGGGCATGGAGGACGGAATGCTGAGAATGACCGACCAGATGCCGGTAGCTACCGTTCTCAACAACGGAACTACCGTGCTTGCGGTAGAGGAGCAGATAAATCAAAAATCCGGCAATACTGTAGATAAGATTTTTTCTCTCGGCTTTGCTTATTCAAAAAACGCTTTTGCCGATGTATCGCTCAAAATCGACCAGCCCGGGCCCGCAGATGCCATACACAACGCATTCTCGGGAGCTGGTCCTTATATCAGGCAATTTCTCTCGGGTGAGACGGTGCTCACCTACCACTGGTCAGGCACCTTCTACTACAGACTCGGAGACTCAAGTGCCAAAACATGGCGTACTCAAACCGATGTCTTTGACAAAGCAGGCCATTGGGGCTCAGTCGAGGTTGACGGTTCTCATTCCTGTGTCATGACCATAGGCAAGCAGACCTACGGGCTGTATCTCACGCGTCTATATCTCAACCACAAGATCAACGCACAAAAAAGCACCCCTGTCCTCGACGGAAACGGTAATGACTGGACAGCAGACGAGGCATGGTTTGTCGGCAGCGACTCTCAGGCACAGTGCTCAATACGCTTTGCTCACGATGACGAAAAAATATACATTCTGGCCGAAAGGCTTGACGAATATATTGAGAGCTCTGACAGCATTTCCGTGATTATAGACGACGGTACTCAGGGGGGATTTTATACTATAAAGGTTGCCCCGGATACCAAGCTCAGTGCCACAAAGTACGATCCGGGCACAAAGCGTTTTTCAAACATAGACTGCACCGCAGACGTAAGTGCATCAGTCAGCGTATGCGGTACAGTATCAGACCCATCAGACAAAGATAAGGGCGTCGTATACGAGATAGCAATAAATAAAACGTATGCAAATGCACAAGGGTCTGATCTTGCTGTCAACATATCTATGCAAAACCGCGACAAAGCATCCGGCAAGCTGATTACTGACACAATTGACGGAACGGACGTAGCTGACAAGAGCACCTGGATACCTGTATCGTTAGGTTGATCTTGGGGGAAATATGAAAAACAGACATGACAAGGAGCACAAGATATACGAATGCTACGATCGCTCCGGTGCAGATACAATATTCAACATCCGAGTCGCAGGAGAGACCTATCCCGATCCGTATTATTATATGGAAAGAGACAAGGAACAGCTGTCCTTTAACGAACGCTACTGCAACACGGGAATATACGTGCTGGAATATATAAAAAGCGGCAAAGGCTATATTGAGTGCGAAGGAAAAAAGTACGAGGTCGGTGCGGGGGATTTTTACCTTCTGACTCCTGCCGCTCCTCACTGTTATTACTCTGATTCAAACGACCCATTCAACAAACTGTTCATAAATCTTGACGGAACGCTCGTCGCCTCAATGGTTGAGGGATTGAAAATAACCTCTCCAGTAAACATACTTCACCGAGATATATCAGCAGAAATAGAGTTTATACACAATACGCTTGTCAAAACGAACATCCCGCACTCACGAAAGCTCGACATTATAGCGGTAAAGGTGTGCGAGATTCTGCTCTGTCTGAAATCACCTCCGAGAATAAAAAAAGATCCTGTAGAGCTTACCTTTGAAATTCGTCAATACATAAACGAAAATATTAGCTCAAGCATTGATCTCGAGTCTATCTGCAATTATTTTTATATATCAAAAAGCAACCTGATTTCAATATTCTCGGGTACTTTCGGTCAAACGCCGCACAAGTACATAATAGAAAAGCGTATCGAAAGTGCAAAAAATCTGCTCAGGCACAGCACACTCACAATAGCCGAGATCGGACACCGTGTAGGCTTTGAGGGAGAAAAATACTTTTACAGTGCTTTTAAAAAAACTACGGGATTGACCCCGGGAACCTACCGCTCTGCTGCAAAAAGAAACAAAGAAGAATAAATGCATCCATGACATAAACCGCCCCGAGCAAACTGCCCGGGGCGGTCTTTTAATTGCGTGATCGGATTATATCCATTGCGGCATCGTGTGCAGCAATGCTTATATATTCGCACGCATTATTTCTCGAATGCTCTATTGACTGAGCATAGGCTGATGATGAATACGAGCGGTCTATTCCCTTCTCTGCGAGCTTTTCTTTGTCCTTTACCATTCCTCCTATCTCCACACATCGCTTTCGATACTTTTGCGAAAGTGCAGCAGTATCTCCGTGTCCGAGCTCTGTAATACTGCTTGACAGAGTCATCACCGCACGCCTCTTTTCGCTCTGACATTTTTTCATTAATACAACAATCGCAACCTAAAACAAATAGATTTTTTCAAAAAAACAATATTTGCCGAGATAATATCATCACTTTGGTGGAACAATAAATACGAAAACGATCTGTTTTCAAATAGCGAACCATCTTTGCTCGGAGGTCTATCAAATGCATACAGAAATAAGGCATGCTGTGTCCGATCTTTCAGAAGCTGCCGCAGACACAAAAAAGATGTACAAAAAGGCAGCACGGCTCTCGCCGAGAATGAAAAAGCAGATAACGGTAAGTTCGCAGTATTATACAAAACTCTCTGGCAGATCCCCGTGTGCACAGGCTCTGTTCAAACTTGATATAGACTGCAATCTGCTCAAGCTCATGCTCATAGTGCTCATACTCATGTGCATGCTCTGCGTAATATTCCGCACGAAACTCAAAAGATAATAGCAGTAAAATAGCACTCAAAGGCACTTTCGAGAGCAAGCTGTCTTTGAGTGACTTTTTCACAGAACAACTTATATCATTGTTTAATATCCGACTACCGTTTTTAGTATCCGACACCGGTGACAAGCGTTCATATCTTACGTTATAATATGATCAAACATCGTCCGTGCGGAGGTTACATATAAATGAAAAGACTATGTTCTCTTGTTATCATTTGTGCATCACTGATATGTTCAATGTGCTTATCAGCTTACGGTGCAACACCGGTGACCGCTATCGACACTTCTTCAAAGACTGAGGTTTACAAAAACACCTTCGACGCTCCCGATTCTCTCTCGGACTTCAAGCAATATAACGGAAAATTTTTCGTTTCCGAAGGAAAAGCAAAACTGCAGTCATACGCAAAAAGCACTAATGCATTTATTCTCTATTCGGGGAAGGATCCCGCCGTCAAAAGCATGACCGATTATGTCGTTGAAGTTGACCTATACAATGTGCAAACGGCAGTGGGATTGGTTGCTTTTTGCGAATTGGATAACGCAAAAGAGCTCATCCACGGCTACTCCGGATACAACATCTTCACAAACTCCACCGGAACCAAAGTAGCCATGCGTGCATCCGGCAATGACGGAAAAAGCAACCCCACGGTCAAGGTATCCTCAGTAATAATCACGCCGCCCCGAGCAGGTTCCCTGCCCGAGGCGGCATTTTTCGTATCATCTTTTCAGGATCTTATACACCTTGATTTAAGCCAAGAAAAATTATCATCCGAGTATATCCGCGGCGGCATCATAAGCTGCCATCCTGATATATTTGCACGCAAACTGCATAGACTGTTCGATCGACGGTGCGTACTCAGACGAAGAATACAAGCGGTACATACCCATCCGCAATATCTCTTCCGAATCTTTTATAATTCCGCTGAGTGCTATGCATCTCTTGTTGTATTTTTTTGACAGGTCGGCGATATGCCCGACGACCTTTCCCATCATGCTCTGTCGATCCGTGCACCCCTCGCCGGTGATAACTATATCTGTCTCGGATATTCTCTTCTCAAGCGAAAGAGCATCCGATATAAGTTCAAATCCGCCTCGCATCCGTGCACCTGCGAAGGCATACAACCCTGCCCCAAGGCCTCGTGCCGCACCGCCGCCCGGGATAGTATGAACGTCTATGCCAAGGCTGTTTTCAATAGCATTAGCAAATTGTTTAAGACCGCTGTCAAGCCTGAGCACGCATTCACGGTCGGCTCCCTTCTGAGGGGCAAAAACGAACGCCGCCCCCTGCTCTCCGTACATGGGATTTGTAACATCGCACGCACAGTACACAACCGCACCGCCGAGAGGGTCTATACTCGGAGAGATAATATCTCTGACCGATCCCATGCTTTTCCCACAGGGATACAGCTCTTTTCCATCAGCATCAAGAAAGCGATATCCGAGTGCCGCTGCCATTCCCATACCGCCGTCGCATGTAGCGGATCCACCGATGAATATTACAAGTTCGGTCGCCCCGTGATGTAATGCATCCGCCATGAGCTCCCCTGTTCCGTACGTGGAAGCAAGCTCGGGGTCTCTTCTCTGTGAAAGGCATATCCCGCTTACCTCTGCCATCTCTATATAGGCACGGCTGCCGCATAATGCATACTTTGCCCTCACGCTCTCTCCGTAAGGGCCGCATACATCCGCATACATCCACTCAGCACCTACAGCGTTCGCAACCGCCGACACGCTCCCCTCTCCACCGTCAGCTATGGGAAGAAGAGTACACTCGGTTTCAGGCACAGCATCCATGATGCCATCTCTTATCGCACAGGCAGCCTCAGACGCTTCTGCTGTGCCCTTGTAAGAATCGGGACAGATAAGAACTTTCATTTTTCCCTCCAAAACAGCTTTTAAGTACTATCAGCTACACATTATAGTATCATACAAAAGAGAATGTGTCAAACGCTATTTTGAAGAATAAACTGTAGTGAGGCACAGCCTCAAATATAAAAAAGAAACCGACCGCACAATAACGCAAAACAAGCCGCCGACATGCTATGCCGGCGGCTTGTTTTGAATCTGCCAAAAACCGAAGCAGCGAGAACCCCAAAAGAGCATCCCCGACCAAAGCAAATCGGCAATTACATTACAGTTACATAATGATCAGAGATCTGACCCCTTCAAGAGATTGGGGAGAGTCCGGTGCATGTACGGTTATTTCATTCATATTTGCAAGAACCCCCACATCTACTGCGTGCTTTTTTGCTACCGACCAGAGCGTTTCTCCCTTATCCGGGTAATACACGGTGATCCCTTCTGTCGATCGCAGCTTGCTTTGGTCTGACGGCTCAGCACTTTTTACCGTTTGGATGGTGTTCAGTCCCCTGATAAGCATAGACAGATACAGCTCCGCATCAACAGATATGCTGTCCTTTTCGACTCTCGCACGCACACCCGCCGCATCTGTGATTATGCTCATCTCATATTTTTGTGCCGTCTCAGAAAGCGGTATCTCACATTTAAACGGGATCGGCACCGATACAAGTGAATACTCGGTGCTGTCCTCCGATGCACAGCACACGATGCATTCTGCAATTATCTCGCCCGTTATTTGTACTCTCTGCCGCAGCACCTCCGTCTCGTCTATACGAGCAGAAGCACTTACATCAGATATACTGCACATCCCAAAGTTTTCTTCAGGGAGCTTTTTCTGTCCGTGGAAAGAAAGGTTGTGGTTTTTGCATAGGACACCTGTGCGATACTCCGTATCCTCATACTCGGTATCGCACACGCTATCACATGAGAAAATATCACACAAAAAACTGCTCTGCCGCTGCTCTGCTCTGTCTGCATATAAATTGACCGTCACTGACAAAAGCAGCTCTCCTCCGTCCTCTGCCGTTGACATTTCGGTGCTGATAACTCTGCCGTAAGCCCGCATTTCACCCGCATCGGCAAGACCCACCGAAGCTATCTCCCGTTCAAATCGAAGCTTTCTCTTTGCCTGAGTGAGTTTTCGCCTGCCGCCCTCAATATCAAAATACAGCACACGGCACTCAACCTCTCCTCTGCACACAACCGCCCCGGATATGCATGATATCTCGGATATACACACTACCCCCTCACATCCTACAGGTTCAGCCTCGGCGGACGCATCGAGCTTAAACTCCTCGCTCAGAGAAAACTCTCCGCTCTCATAATGACAGTAGCTCACGGTAGGCATGCTCTTTATCAGTCGCTGGCAGGATGCATCATCCGACATAACAGCTTCAGGGAAGGTTTGTTTTACATCGAACACAGCGTGCACAACAGACTTTATTCTTGCCTTTACGCTAAATTTTCTCGGCCCTGATGGACGGATGCTGACACTCTCCAATGCAAGCTCATCATACATCTCAAGTCCCTCCGACTCGGATGCCGCACCCAGCATAACGCTGTACTCATACTCTCCGCAAAGAGTCGTATAGAAAGGTACTCCGTCCTCACCTGTATATATTACGCTGTATATGATGCTGCCTGAAAATTCCGCACGGTCTGTGCCGATGTACTTGCCCGAAGGAAGGATCCTCGGAGTGCATGAGAGCATCTTCCCGATCTCAGGCATGTAATCGGGAAGTGTAAAATCCCCTGCACTTTCGCACCATACAGCATCGTATGTCAGGTCCTTTCGTGTTGTTTTTGGTGCAACTTTCATGTCAATCTGCTCGATCTCTCTGTCAGCCGTTCTGATTTCTGCCATAGTTTTATCCCTTTTCTCCTCTGTGATCAGTGTGTTTTTATTTCTTCTGATACATTTTATTCACCCATGACCTGCGTTATGACTACAAGAAAAAACGCCCGAAACCCACCAGATAGATCATAAAAAACGCGTCATGAATATTTTATCTGCATGCTAAACCGTACAAAAAAATAAACTCACAGCAAAGCAAACAAAAAACCGCAAGTCTGTGACATGTTTGTCTTCAAAAAAGAAAAAAAGCGTATCAAGCACATGATATTTGTACACAAAATTTTATGATTTTTGAGAAAAACTCTTGTGTGTTTATAATATTTCCCGATTTTGTTTTTTGTAATTTTTGGCTTTGGATTGCCGTGTAAGGAGGCTTTTTTCCTTTAGTTAAACTTTGATTTCCCAAATTGCACACAATTGTCTTTGCAGCTCATCAAATACTTGACACTAAAGAATAATTGTTGTAAAATTGAAATATATGAAAATGTACTTAATTTCAACATTTTATCAAAGGAGAACACCATGAAAAAAGTTGTAACTTTCGGTGAGCTTATGCTCAGACTCACACCCCCCGACCACGAGATGATCCTCCAGACCCCCAACTTCGTCGCTACTTTCGGCGGAGCAGAGGCTAACGTAGGTGTTGCTCTCGCAGCTTACGGTGACGACGTAAGATTCGTATCCGCACTTCCTGCAAACGATCTCGGAAGAGCTGCCAAGGCCGAGCTCCGTCGTTTCAATGTTGACACAAGCTGCATCATTGATTCCGAAAAGCGTCTCGGACTGTACTTCACCGAGACAGGCTCAGTCATGCGTCCCTCCAAGGTCATCTACGACCGCGAGAACACTGCTATCGCAGCTGTAAAGCCCGGTGACATCGACTGGGACAAGGCTCTCGACGGTGCAGATTGGTTCCATGTAACAGGCATTACTCCCGCCCTTTCCGAATCTCTGTGCGAGACCACTCTTGAAGCAGTGAAAGCTTGTAAGGCAAAGGGAATTACCGTTTCCTGCGACCTCAACTACAGAAAGAACCTCTGGAAGTGGGGCAAGCAGCCGATCGAAGTCATGCCCGAGATAGCTAAGTATGTTGACGTACTCATAGCTAACGAGGAAGACTGCCAGAAGTGCCTCGGCATTGAAATGGAGACAGGCGTAGACTCGGGCAAGCTCAATACAGATATGTACCGCGACCTGGCTAAGATCGTTATGGACAAGTACGAGAATATTCAGGCAATCGCAGTTTCTCTGCGTGAGAGTGTAAGTGCAGACCACAACAACTGGTCGGGCGTTCTTGCATTCCGCGACGGTGACTTCCACATCAGCCGTAAGTACCAGATCACAGACATCGTTGACCGTATCGGCGGCGGCGATTCATTCGGCGGTTCTCTCATCTACGGTTTCCGTCATTTTGCTGACGACAGACAGAAGATCATTGAGTATGCTATCGGTGCTTCCGCTATCAAGCACACCTGTTACGGCGACTTTGTACGCTTCAGAAAAGAGGATGTCGAAAACCTCATCAAGGGAAGCGGAAACGGCCGTATCCAGAGATAAGATCACGATAATTTTCCCGAGATACCGCCTGCATCACCGATGCGGGCGGACTCGGCATATACACACCCACACCTATACATAAAATACCAAGAAAGAAGAGTATCAAAATGGAAATTCTCAAGCATAAAGTTATCAGTACAATGCACAAAAACGGCCTCGTAGGCATCGTTCGCGACAACAATGAGCAGGACGCTATCACCCGTACACGTGCCATCCGTGACGGCGGCGTTTCCATACTTGAGATCTCTATGACTACTCCCGGTGCTCTGAACATCATCGAAACAGTAGCAAAAGAGATCAAGGAAAAGAAGCTTGATGCTTTCATCGGTGCAGGCACAGTACTCGATGTCGAGACTGCACGTGCTTGTATCCTCGCAGGATCCAGCTTCATCATATCCCCCAACTTCAACCTTGAGGTTGCAAAAATGTGCAACAGATACAGCGTAGCATACATGCCCGGCGTTCAGACCTTTACTGAGATCGTCACCGCTATGGATGCAGGATGCGATATCGTCAAGATATTCCCCGCTTCTGCAGTCGGCATCGGATTTATCAAAGCTGTCATGGGTCCTCTGCCTCAGGCAAGATGCATCCCTGTCGGCGGTGTTGATATAAACAACCTCGACAAGTGGTTTGCAGACGGTGCTTATGCAGTTGCACTCGGCACAGGTCTTACCCATCCTACAAAGGGTACATGCGACTACGAAGAGATCAAGGCTCACACCGAAAAGGTCGTAGCCAAGGTCAATGCTTGCGAGAGAAAGTAAGACAGGATAGCATCATGGTTGCTTTTGAACACAAAATACCCGGCATATATCATCTGCTCTGCCCGTTTGGAGACTGCTGGACAGGCATAACACTCGTAAGGGGAAAGAAAAATTATCTTGTAGACTGCGGCGGAAATGCCGAATGTGTAGACAAGTATCTCATTGCAGCTCTCAATGATCTCGGCATGGAACTGTCCGATATAAACTATCTGTGTATTACTCATACGCATGCAGACCACATCGGCGGAGCTGCCAGGATCAAAGAGCTCGTCCCTGACATCCGATACACCGTATGCACTCATTCAGCCGACAAGGTTCGCGACCCTCTCAAATACAACAAGGAGATAAGAGCCCGCTTTCCCGAACACAGCCCATCTCCCAGTGCGGGGCTTACAGGAGTGGAGCCGGATCTCGTAATATCCGACGGAGATGTTCTTTTCGGTGAGATGCAGTTCATACATACTCCCGGCCATGACACCGACTCCGGATGCTGGATCCATCTTCCTACGATGACACTCATCGCAGGAGATTCACTTCAGTCAAACGGAACGGACGTACAGGGGATCGGCCTGTATATGGATCTGCCTGCGTACCGTACATCCCTCGGGAAGCTTTCTTCCATGCAGATAGAAAACATCCTCACAGGGCATCATTTTCTTCCTCTCGGATACGAAGCCATCGGCAGGGAGAGTACACAGAGATATCTTTCTGTGTGCCGCACGCTTGTAGATGACTATGGCAGGTTTGTTTCAGAAAAGCACAACGAGGGGCTGGAGGCACTTGATATCGCCAAGGCACTCATACAGCATGTGAAAGGAATAGAGCCGAAGTTTATGTTTTTGCCTCTATACACCGTCACAGAGCATATAAAAGAAATATAAAAAACATAAATAAACGAATTCACAACAACGGAGGACAAAACCAATGAGCAAGAATGTACTTATTACCGGATCATCGAGCGGTATCGGTGCTGCTGCTGCAATTGCTTTTGCCAAAGAGGGCTACAATGTAGGTATCTGCTACAACACTAAGCCCGACGGTGCAATGGCTGTAGCTGAAAAGTGCCACAAGTACGGTGTCGAGACTATCCTTCTCGGCGGAGACGTAGGACAGCATGACGTCTGCAAGAAGATGATGGAGGACTTCCTCGCTAAGTTCGGTACCATCGACGTACTCATCAACAACGCAGGCGGAGCACTCAAGATGCCTCTCGGCGGATTTGAGAAAATGCCTATGGACTACTGGATAAGCCAGGTCAATCTCAACCTCAACTCTGCAGCGTTCCTTTCTCACTATGCAATGCAGAACATGATCGAGAATCACATTGAGGGATCTATCATCAACGTAAGCTCTGTACACGGCACTATCCCGTGGGTAAGAAGAAAGGTTCTTCCCTACGCAGCAGCCAAGGCAGGTCTTAACATGTTCACAAAGAACCTGGGCATCGAGGCTATCCACTACGGCATTAACGTAAACGGAATCGCACCCGGTTTCATCACCACAAAGGCTACCGACAGATATGACGAGTCAGATCTTCGCGATGGATTTCTCCGTAAGATCCCTGCAGGATTTCTCGGTAACGTCGACGATATCACTCCAATGATGCTCTTCCTCGCTGATAAGACAAAGAGCCGCTTCATCGTAGGCCAGACCTTCGCTATAGACGGCGGTCAGTCTGTAGACGGATGCATCGACAAGATGCTCGACGACGGAAACCCCGTGAATGCATACGATATCAAGCCCGACGTTTCCAAGGCTATCAAACCCTCAAACGAGGAACTTGCCGATCAGGCAAACAAACAGTAACTGTCATAGCAACTGTCATAGAGATCATCCGCTTTTTTGGGTTTTTGCCACAAGAGTTATTCCCGCATATCCGACCGGCTGTTTCGGATGGATATGACAGGAAAGGAAATTGCGGTCTGCCTATGAATCAGCAACTATACAGTTGCAAAGTGAAACTATTATAAAATTATAAAATTTTTATAAAAAAAGAGGTACAGAAAAATGCTTAAGAAAAAGAAATACGAAGACATGCGTTCTTGCTGGGAATTCGGTGAAGCTGAAGAGTGCCGCCGCGGTCTTATGCTCGGTATGGGTTACACCGAGGAAGAGATCCACAGACCTCTTATCGGAGTTGTAAACTCATGGAATGAGTACAACCCCGGTCACGTACACCTTGACAAGCTCGCTCAGAGAGTAAAGCAGGGTATCCGTGAGGCAGGCGGTCTTCCTCTCGAGGTAATGACCACAGGTATCTGCGACGGTATGGTTCTCAAGGATCCTAAGTACATAGAGGTTCCTTCCAGAAACTCCATCGCTGACCAGGTCGAGATCACCGTTGAGGGTAACTTCTTCGACGGTATGGTAATGCTCTGCACATGCGACTCGATCGTTCCCGGTTACCTCATGGCTGCAGCAAGACTCGATATTCCTACCATCATCGTTACCGGCGGTTACATGCCTCTCGGTATCAACAGAGGTAAGGAAGTTCTCCATATCCACGCTCAGGACAAGGTCGGTACAGCTCAGAAGGGTCTTATGGACATGGATGAGTACAACGATCTCATCGCTCACTCCTGGGGTATCTGCGGCGGATGCACATCCATGACCACAGCTAACTCCATGTGCATGATCGCTGAGGCTCTCGGTATGACCCTCCCGAACAACTCCTCTATGGGTGCTACATCTTCTGCTATTTACAAATGTGCATACGAGGCAGGTCTGCAGATCATGAACCTCGTTGACGAGGGTATCACAGCTCGTATGATCATGACAAAGGAAGCTATCAAAAACGCAATCAAGCTCGACATGGCTGTTGCTGCTTCCGCTAACCTCATCCTCCACATCCCCGCTATCGCTCACGAGTGCGGCTACACCGATGTACCGTGGTGGAAGTACTTTGACGAAGCATCCGCTGAGATCCCGCTTCTCTCTCACCTCGCTCCTTCCGGAGAAGTATACTCCGTCAAGGACTTCGACATGGCAGGCGGTATGTCAGCTATGCTCAAGAACCTCCTTCCCAAGCTCGACGGCGATGTTCTGACCGTTACCGGTAAGACCCTCCGCGAGAATGTTGAGAATGCAAGAGTATGGAACGATGACGTTATCCGTTCTCTTGACAACCCTGTTATGACCGAGCCCGGTATCGGAGTTCTCTACGGTTCTCTCGCTCCCGAAGGCTCCATCATCAAGATCGCAGCTGTTCCTCAGAACCTCATGACCGGCTACAAGGGCAAGGCAAGAGTATTCGACTGCCTCGATGACGCTCTCACAGCTCTGCGTTCCGGCAACATCCATGAGGGTGACGCGTGCGTTATCCGTTATCTCGGACTCAAGGCTCGTTTCGGTACAACAGCATTCACCTTCCAGGAAGAGCTCAAGGGTCATCCCGGTCTGTTCAACTCCTGTGCAGTTATCACAGACGGACGTTTCTCAGGCGGTTCTTCAGGACTGTCAGTCGGTTACGTATCTCCTGAGGCTGCTCTCGGCGGACCTCTCGGTATCGTTGAGGAAGGCGATGAGATCGAGATCGATGTTATCGGCAGAAGAATTGATCTTTGCATCTCCGAGGAAGAAAAGCTTGCACGTCTTGCTAAGTTCCACTTTGAGTTCCCTGCTAACAACTATCCGAGATTCCTCAACCTCTTTGTTAAGAATGTTGGATCAATGGCAGCAGGCGGTATCTGGGAAGTTTAATCTATACTCGGATCTACCGACATAGAATAATTATTTTAGTTATGATATCCGCCGTGCAGAAATTCTGCCCGGCGGAAATCCTCTACATAAGGAACAGATAAAATGACCTATTCTACGATAAAAACGGATGCTCTGATCATAGGCTCCGGACTTTCGGGGCTTCTTGCGGCAAAGCAGATATATGAAAAATCAGACGCATCCATCACGATGCTCGGAGACGGATGGGGAGCTTCCCCATTTGTACATGGATTCAACATGCCCCTTCACCCGGAAGACTCTGTCCAAATATTCAAAGAGGACACGCTCCGCTCCGGAAGATACCAGAGCATACCGGAGCTGTGCGATATGCTCTGCGAGGGTTCTGCTACGGTAAAGGACGAGCTCATTGAGCTCGGGATCAGCTTTGACCGTGCTCCCGACGGATCATACAAGCTTCTCCGTCCTCTCGGTGCTTCTGTCCCCAGAGTAGCGAGCGTCGGCAACCACACCGGCATTGCTATAATGAAAAAGGTACGCTCCATACTTGAGCAAAGCGACAGATTTACGATGCTGCGTCAAAGAGCCCTGCGTCTCTTTGTAGACAACGGAAGGGTGTTCGGTGCACTCACTTACAACAAACAAACAGGTGAGTTCCAGCTGATCGAATCTAAGCTGACCGTACTCTGCACGGGAGGTTTTTGCAACATCTATCCGTTCTCTACAAACAAGAGTGATATCGGCGGAGACGGTGTTGCCATGTCCTACTACGCGGGAGCTTCGCTTACCGACCTCGAGTTTGTCCAGTTTGAGCCCAGTGCCGCAGTAGCACCGAAAAAGCTCCGCGGACAGAGCGTAATAACAACCATGTACTACGAAGGTGCTGTATGCAAAAACGCTCTCGGTGAGAGATTCATGCTCAAGTATTCCGACCGCGGCGAGTGCGTAGACAAAGACGTTCAGTCAAAGCACATATACCGCGAGATACAGGAAGGCAGAGCCACCGAGAACGGCGGTGTGTTCTTTGATGCTACCGGTGTCGGCAGAGAAAAGCTAAACGAAATGTACTCCTCCTACGTAAAAAGATATCAGAACGTGGGAATAGACATAGCCACTACCCCCTTTGAGATAGCTCCGGCTCCTCATACCTCGCTCGGAGGTGTGGTCATCGACCGCAACTGCAATACAGAGATAGAAGGTCTGTTTGCTTGCGGAGAGATCATAGGAGGTCTGCACGGAGCCAACCGTGCAGGAGGAAACGCGGGATTGGAGACGCTTGTGTTCGGAACTGTAGCCGGAAAGAGTGCGGCAGAGTTCTACGCAAACGATAATCATCAGGATTATGTCCCCTCAAAGCTCCATTGCGATAATTTTGTAAATTCCGTGATCGGCAGAGTAACAGATCACGCTCTCGACAAAGCACTCCTGTCACAGATGCAAGCCAAGCTCAAGGATATACTCGACCGCAAACTGAGCGTCCTCAGATGCGGCAAGGATCTGGAGTGTGCAAGAGACGAGCTCTATACTATTCTCGAGACCATCGCCACGTTTGATACAGACATGGCATCCGCTGAGGATGTATACACGCTTATCAGACTTGAAAACGATGTCACAACAGCCTACCTTCTCGCTCTATCGTGTCTGGAGCGTGATATGAGCATCGGATGCCACGTTAGATCCGACTGCCCTGAGGCTGACGAAACCTCAAAAAAGTACAGAGTTAATATCAGATACGGCAAAAGCGGTGCTACTGTGAAGAAAGTTCCGCTCAACTAAAAAATATAATACAAGAAAGGTAACACAATGAAGAAAGTTGTAGTTAAAAAGAACCGCTATGTTGACTCCGTGTCACTTATGGCGGTAGGCGATAAAGTAACACAGCTTGATGGTGTTGAAAACGCAGAAGCGGCTATGGCCACCGCTGCCAACCTTGAGGTACTTGTGGATGAACTCCACTATGACATACCCGAAGGAACTACTGCAAATGACCTTGTGCTCGCATGTACAGCTGATACAGAGGAGCATCTTGAGTCAGCAATGCAGATGATCATCGACATCATCGACCACAAGAACACAGCAGGAGACGGACAGACATACAAGTCTCTGCTCGACATTGACCTCAGAGAAGATCCCTACGATCTGGTTCAGATCTCTCTTGCCGGTGAATATGCAGCTGCAGAAGCAAAGAAAGCTCTGTCGCTCGGTATGGACGTATTTATATTCTCCGACAATGTTACTCTCGAGGAAGAACTCGAGATAAAGCAGTACGGTACAGAGAGAGGCAGGCTCGTCATGGGTCCTGACTGCGGCGTAGGACTGATCAAGGGTGTTGCTCTGGGTGCTGGTTCTATCGTTCGTCCCGGTCCTATCGGTATTGTCGGAGCATCAGGCTCAGGCTGCCAGGAGGTAGGTAACATCATCGAGCGTTGCGGTCTTGGTATTTCTCAGATCATAGGTACAGGCGGACATGACCTCCTTCCTCAGATCGGTGGAATTACAATGCTCGCAGGTATGAAAAAGCTTGAAAACGACCCTGATACGGCTGTTATCGTGCTTGTATCCAAGCTCGCTAACCTTGACGTAATGGCTAAAATACTCGACGAAGCCGACAAATCAAAGAAGCCCGTCGTAGCAATATTCCTCGGATCGGATGAGAAGCTCTTTGAGGGTCACAAGGTACACGGTACCTTCTCTCTTGAGCAGGCAGCTCTCAAGGCTGTTGAGCTATACACAGGACAAACACCTAAATTCGGCTACTCAGACGATGAGATCCAAGAGATCGTAAAGACCAGCATTGCACGTCTCACTCCCGAGCAGAAGTACGTAAGAGGTCTGTTCAGCGGCGGTACGTTCACTGAGGAAGGTATGATCTACTATACTCAGCACAACAAGGGCGTCACCCTCAACTCAAACCTCAACACCAAGTACTCCACACAGCTCGAGGATCACGACATATCCGTAGGTCACTGCATACTTGACCTTGGAGCTGAGGACTT
>JAZNOK010000091.1:0-11614 GCA_045580775.1 Eubacteriales bacterium | reverse complement strand
ATATGACTATCCTTCGATTGTAGGATGTGCGGTTGTGTGTTCAGGAGCTATAAATTCACAGTTGAAGCTTGAGCTTACCGGTATGCTGAGTGCATATCTCGGAATCCCTTCCAGCAGGATATATATAGGATATAAGAACTGATTTTTATTGGGTCCTGGTAATAAAAAATGATTATGGATAATATAAATATAAATGTATAAATTTAAAATGATTGAAAGGCGGTACATAAAAATGAATGTAAAACAAAAGGCAAAAGATCTTTGGAGCGGCGGTGTTGAACTTGTAAAAAAGGTAAATACCAGGCATATAGTTATCGCTGGAAGTGTAGTATTGATAGTAGCCGCTGTATGGTTGAATTTTGCTTTGTTCTCGGGCGAAGACAATGATGTCGGTTACGGTTCAAGCAACATGGAAAACAACGTGTCAGCAGGTGCGGATCAATCTCCCGAGGAGGATTATTTCTCCAGCACTATCCTATCGAGACAAAAGGCACGTGATGAGGCACTTGAGGTCTTGCAGTCGGTTGTTGACAGCGAAGATGCTGTAGAAGCTACAAAGGAACAGGCTTTGGGAGAGATATCTAAAATAGCCGATGATATCCAGCTGGAATCAAATATAGAGACTTTGATTCTTTCAAAAGGTTTTGAACAATGTGTAGCTGTGATAAATGGGGATCTGGTCAATATAATTGTAAAGACCGAGGGGCTGCTTGCAAACGAAGTGGCACAGATAAATGAAATAGTATATGAGCAGACAGGGACGGATCCTTCAAACATTAAGATCATCGAAAAAGATTTTTAATAATAATATTCACACAAAAAGAGAGTTTGCACGCTTGTTGCGTGCAAACTCTCTTTTTGTATGATCAATTACTTTTTAAGCTCAAAGGAGTTGCAGTCTGTGCATTGATACATAGTGGGGTTGTTTTCATGAGAGCCCACTTTGATGGTATTGAGAGAACAGTAATTGCAGTCATTGCAGTGATGCATGCACTCTTTTACTGTACACTCGATGCTTTTGTTTGCGTTTCCGGAATTACAATTCATGTTCTTATATCTCCGCGATTAGTTATTACACTTTATCAGTGCAGTTATAGTATTTGACTTATTGCGAAGATATATACTTTATTTTTTCTTTCTGACAAAAATACTGTCAACAGCTTTCAAAAACATTTCAAATATAAAATCATTATTGTCTGCGTTTTTCTCGGGAGAAAAGTCGAAAAACAACAAATTTATACTTTTTCGTCTGAGGATCTGCTGTATAAAGCTGATAGGTTCTATCAGTTTTAACTCGGGATAGAACTTAGAATATATAGAGCCTGTTCTTTTATTTTGGTAACCGTCAAATGCTACAAATACCGTTTGGCCCGGGATCATACCCAGGTCCTTTTTCAGCTTTATGGTTGTAAGTTTAAGAAAATGATGCAGGTTCTCGTCGGGCATCATAAAACTTGAGTAATGATATGCGAGCTTGAAGTGGATGTTCATGGCTGAATCTGCAACAAATACAAAAGATTGTGTCGGCCTGAAAACATATATTGTGAAGTACCGTTCATCGTTAGGATAATAATAGGATATTCCCATATCCTCATATTTTCGCTCTTTTACAAGATTGCTTCTTTGGAGGATCTTGAGTGCGGCAAGTACACTATATCGTCTGAGTCCAAGCTCTCGAGCTGCTACTTTGATCTCTGTTCGTTTCTTCACAATAACATGCCGCAGGACTTTTGTCAGCGTCTTTTTGTAGATTGTCTTCGGTTTTTTCTTGATGTTTGCATTTTGTGATAAAGTATCCATTTTTTGGTCCTTTTTTATAATAATGACGAAAATTTTTTCTGTATACTGCCCCCATGTTGTGTCAATACTCATTTTAGATAAAATGTAATTTTTCGGACGGTAGATCAATGTATTACAATAAAGTTGAAATATGCGGAGTAAACACCGCGAAGCTAAAAAACCTGTCTAATGAAAGAAAAAAGGAACTCTTGCTGAAAGTTAAGGAAGGGGACATGAAGGCAAGGCAGGAACTTATAGACGGAAATCTCAGACTTGTTCTCAGCATTATTCAACGTTTTTCTGCAAGACGTGAAAATATGGATGACCTTTTTCAGGTCGGATGTATCGGTCTTATTAAGGCTATTGATAATTTCAATACGGATCTGGAGGTTCAGTTTTCAACGTATGCTGTTCCTATGATAATTGGAGAGCTTAGAAGATACCTGAGAGACAACAATATCATACGTGTCAGCAGATCCTTGCGGGATCTTGCATATAAAAGTCTGTCAGCGAAAGAAAAGCTTTCTCTGGAGCTTGGAAGGGAGGTCAGTATTGAAGAAATAGCGAAAGATATAGGGGAAGAAGTAGAGAATGTCACAAATGCATTAGAGGCTATAGTGGAGCCGGTATCCATATATGAGCCTGTATACAATGACGGCGGGGATTCAATATATGTTATTGATCAGCTTTCCGACCGAGAATGCTCTGACGATGCATGGCTGGAGGACATCTCGCTAAAAGAAGCTTTAAAAAAGCTTTCTGACAGAGAGAAAAGAATAATCAACATGAGATTTTATAAAGGTAAGACTCAGATGGAGATAGCAGAAGAGATCGGAATAAGCCAAGCACAAGTTTCCAGACTGGAAAAAGGAGCTTTGCAGAGAATAAAAAAGAATATGTAATGCCCGATAAGCATGGTGGCTTTTCGGGCATTGTGAGATATTTATTTACTCTGAATGTAACCCTCTCTGAAGAGAAGCTCAGCAATAAGAACAGCTCCGCCTGCAGCACCTCTGAGAGTATTGTGAGACAGTCCTACAAATTTGTAGTCATAGATCTTGTCTTCTCTGAGTCGTCCTACACTGACTCCCATACCGTTGTACAGATCTCTGTCAAGTGCCGCCTGAGGGCGGTTATCTTCCTCAAAGTATGTGACAAACTGAGCGGGAGCGGAAGGAAGTTCAAGTTCTTGAGGCTTTCCTTTGAAGTTTTTCCAATCCTCGAGAATCTGTTCCTTTGTGGGCTTTTTTCTGAATTTTACAAATACTGCTGCGGTGTGGCCGTCAGTAACCGGAACACGAATGCATTGGGTTGTTATGTTAGGTTCTGTTGCATTTACAACCTTGCCGTCGATAACCTTGCCCCATATTTTCATGGGTTCGTTTTCGCTCTTTTCCTCTTCTCCGCCGATATAGGGAATTACATTATCTATCATCTCGGGCCACTCATTGAAGGTCTTTCCTGCACCGGAGATCGCCTGGTATGTAGTAGCAACGATTTCATAGGGTTCATATTTCAGCAGAGGAGTCAGTGCGGGAACATAGCTCTGAATAGAGCAGTTGGGTTTTACCGCTACAAATCCTCTTGTAGTACCGAGTCTCTTTCTTTGAGTTTCGATCACGGCTAAGTGTGCATTATTGATCTCGGGAATTACCATAGGTACATCTTCGACTCCGCGGTTGGCACTGTTGTTTGATACAACGGGTGTTTCCGCCTTGGCATAAGCTTCTTCAAGAGCTTTTATTTCGTCTTTTTTCATGTCTACGGCACAGAACACAAAATCACACATAGATGATACGGTGCTGACATCCGACGCATCGTAAATAATCATGTCTTTTACTTTGTTTGGCATAGGAGTCTTTAACTTCCATCTGTTGCCAAGTGCCTCGGTGTATGTTTTACCGGCAGATCTCGGAGATGCAGCGAGAACCGAAATTTCAAAATACGGATGATTTTCAAGAAGAGTAATAAATCTCTGACCTACCATTCCGGTAGCACCGATTATACCGGCTTTGATCTTTTGCATAATTATTTTCCTCCGCAAAAAGTGATTTCTAAAATTATAACACTATTCTGTTATCTTGTCAATATTCTTATACTGTGAAAGGTGTAGAAAATGAGTGGATATCTTGCTTCAAAAATGAAACTTTATACAATTTTGAGTATGTTCGGCGGGTCTGTATATTGTATTATTGAACTCGCTTTCAGGGGCAGAACACATCCGTCGATGGCTTTGTGCGGAGGACTGTGCTTTTGTGCTATATATCTTATAAACGAAAAATTACGAGGATCAAGTATTTTAAAGCAAGGACTTATCAGTTGTTCTTTGATTACAATGACGGAATTGATATTCGGCTTTGTAGTTAATATTTGTCTTGGGTGGGATGTGTGGAATTATTCTAATATAGGTTATGATCTGCTCGGACAGATTTGTTTGCCTTTTTCGTGTATTTGGTTTGTAATTTCTTTTCCTTGCATTTTTATATCGAGAGTGTTTAAAAAGTGCCTTGACAACTGATTTTCATATTGCTTTTTCCCTCTTTTGTGTAGTATAATATATCTTAAACTACGTTTGATAAGGAAACACAGAAAATGCATACAACATTAGCTGATAGATACAATGAAGCCAAAAGAGCTTTGTTTGACAAGGCATACGGATCGCTCAATTCTATGCAGAGAAGGGCAGTTTATACTGCAAACGGACCTTTACTTGTGCTTGCAGGTGCCGGTAGCGGAAAAACAACTGTTCTTGTTCAGAGGATAGCTTACATAATCAGATACGGAAATGCATATTTCAGCGATGAGGTGCCATCAGATTTAGACGAATCTCAGATAAAGAGACTAACAGAAGCACATCATCTGACACGCGAGGAGATACTGCCTCTTTTGGACGAGTTTTCCCTTGAGCCGACACCTCCATGGTCGGTTCTTGCTATTACTTTTACAAACAAGGCGGCAAGAGAGATAAAAGAGCGTCTGGAATCAGCCATAGGTGCCGAAAACGCATCAGATATATGGTCAGGTACTTTTCACTCAATTTGCATGAGGATTCTCAGACGTTTCGGAGATAAGGTAGGATATAGTTCCGGCTTTTCAGTATATGATGCAGATGATGCAAAAAAACTGATCTGTGAATGCATGAAAGCACTTGATATTGACGAGAAGTTTCTGCCCCCCAAAGAAGTCCTATCTAAGATAAGCAGAGCAAAGGATGAGCTTCTTTGTGCTGATGATTATGCTGATGAAGCCGGAGTTGATGTAAAAAAGCAGCATGTAGCCAAAATTTACAAAATGTATCAAGAACGATTGACTTCTGCAAACGCACTTGACTTTGACGATATTATAGTCAAGACAGTTCAGCTCTTACGTGAGAACGCAGATATCAGAAGATACTATCAAAACAAGTTCAGATACACATGCGTAGACGAATATCAGGATACAAACTATGCACAGTTCAAGCTTTGTGAGTTGTTTGCCTCGGGTTCTAGAAATATAATGGTCGTTGGTGATGATGATCAGAGTATTTATAAGTTCAGAGGTGCTACGATCGAGAATATTTTAAACTTTGACCGTGTATTTCCTGACGCTCAGGTAATAAAGCTCGAACAGAACTACAGAAGCACGTCGAATATTCTCAATGCAGCAAATTCCGTCATTAAGAATAACAAAAACCGCAAAGGAAAAGAGCTTTGGACAGACAAAGGTGACGGTGAAAAGATCCTTTTAAAGACACTTCCTACTCAGCTGGATGAAGCGAAGTACATAACAGAGTCTCTTGTATCAAAGGTATTAAAAGACGGAAGAAAATACAGCGACTTTGCTGTATTGTACAGAATGAACGCTCAGTCAAACTCTATTGAGTCCGCTTTTGCTAAAAGCGGTATTCCGTACAGAGTGATTGGCGGTACTCGCTTTTATGATCGTAAGGAGATAAAGGATATAATTGCATACCTGCATGTGATCAATAATCCTGGTGATGACCTGAGACTGTCAAGAATCATAAATGAACCTAAGAGAAAGATCGGAGCTTCAACCATGGCTGCGGTAGCTTCGCTGGCTTCGGAGCAGGGAGTATCAATGTTTGAGATAATGTCTCGTGCTGATGAGCCGCAAAATTTGCTGATTTCACGAATGTCAGACAAGCTCGGCGGATTTGTTCGACTCATCAATACATTATCCGAACAAAAGGATTGTGTAGCGGTACATGAGTTTATAAATAATGTAATAAATGAGACCGGATACCGAGCGATGCTGATAGATGAGGGAGAACAGTCAAAAGACAGAATTGAAAACCTCGAAGAGTTGATATCATCGGCTATTGAGTATGAGAAAAGTGTGGACGATCCTACTCTCAATGGTTTTCTTGAAGATGTGGCTCTTGTCAGCGACATAGATAACTATGATACAGAGACTGACGCCGCCGTATTGATGACTATTCATTCGTCAAAGGGACTGGAGTTTCCTGTTGTATATCTTCCCGGAATGGAAGACGGAATTTTCCCATCTATCAATTCAGTGATGGAACCTTCTGCGCTTGCAGAGGAGCGTCGATTGGGGTATGTTGCAATTACAAGAGCAAAAGAAGAACTGATCATCACAAAGGCGAACGAACGAGTTCTGTACGGAAGGACGTCGCATAATCCACAAAGCAGATTTGTTGACGAGATCGACGATGTTTATCTCAGAAAAGAAGATTTCACGAGATCCAACGCATTTTCACGCAGTATTCCGTCAAACTCACATTCCTCTGCCGGAATGAATGCCGCAAAAGAACTATCAAGAAAGCCTATGTCTGCCCAGGCAAACGGAAAGGTATCGTATATCAGATTCGAGCCCGGAGACAGAGTAATGCATTTTCAGTTTGGAGGCGGGGTTGTGTTGAGTGTCACCCAAATGGGCAGTGATCTTTTGTATGAGATAAACTTTGATAAAGTCGGAGTTAAAAAGATGATGGCAACCTTTGCCAAGCTGAAAAGAGGTGAATAGTATGAAACTAGAACAGGGCAGACCTCAGGATTGCAATGGCAGAGCGGACAAAGAAATACGTGTATATGATCTCTTAGACCGTCTTTATGTGAAGTATGAAAGGATAGATCATGAAAGCGTCAATACTATGGATGCATGTGAGCAAATAGACAAGGTGCTTTGTGCGACTATCTGCAAAAACCTGTTTCTTTGTAACAGACAAAAGACGAGCTATTATCTATTGATGATCAGATCCGATAAACATTTTAAGACAAAGGATATAACCGATCAGATCGGATCTGCCAGATTATCTTTTGCTGATGAACAGAGCATGCTTGAGCTGCTGGATATCACTCCTGGCTCGGTTTCGGTACTTGGCCTTATGAACGATACTGAATGCAGAGTGCAGTTGTTGATCGACCGGGATGTAATTGACGGAGAATATTTCGGATGTCATCCTTGTATAAACACATCCAGCCTCAGAATAAAGACACAAGATCTCATAGACGTTATTTTACCGAGTATCGGACATGATCCAATTTATGTCAAAGTATAAATAAAAATGATCCCCTGTGAAGTGTTCTTCATAGGGGATCTAATCTTCTTTATTAATTTCAGCTTAACTGAGCAATACCTGCGGCATCGTGGAAGGGGAATTTATAGTCCTTGGATTCGATCGGAAGTCCGTTTTCGTCCAGAGGCATTATGCATACTTCTCCTGATACCTGGTAGCAGATAATGAGTGCTTTACCGTCTGAGGTCAGTTCCATGTGACGAGGCTTTTCTCCAGAACAAGGAATTCTGTGTTTTACGTAGAGGGTCCTATCTTCGTTTACACCGAAAAATACGATGGATTCACTGTATCTGTTTGCTCCGTATACAGTTTTTTCGTCGGGGGAGAGACATATAGCGGAACAGTGGCTCTTTCCAACGAAACCGTCGGGTAAAGTTGATATACGCTGTATGAGCTGTTTGCTCGGCATATCATAGACCAGAACTTCATTGGAGAGCTCTGTGATAACGTACAGAGTTTTTTCATCCTTAGTATATACAGCGTGTCGAGGGTGTTGGCCTCTTTCTGTATAGATACGGTCTTTTTCGTTTAATTGTCCGTCTTTTATGTCATAAAAATAGATTACATCTGTGCCTACATTTGTTACGAGTAGTGTATCCTCTGATTTATTCACAGACACAAAATGTGCTCTGGTTAGTATACTGTCATCGCCCGTTTCGTTTTCCAGATAAATAGATCCTTTATCAATGAAATTGCCGTTTGTGTCAATAGTCGTATAGAGCAGGTGGCCCGAACCCCAACATGCACCGAAGACCATCATGTTTTTTGGTGAAAAACAAATATGGCATAGGGATGTTCCGTCGAACTTTGTGCTGTCGATGTGCTTATATCCATTGTCTTCCTTGATATATGAATGAATGATAGAATAATTATCACTTTCCGTACAGGCAAACAAGCGTTCATTGTGTACACAGACAAAACTGGGAGATTCTATGGTGTCAGACCAGAGTATTTTGCCTTTTTCATCACATTTGATAATATTACAATTTCCTTCGTCACCGTAACCTGAAATTATCAGTTCCATATTATTCCGTCCTTATTATGTATTGTTATTTCTATATGATTATATATCCGGACTCAGTATTTGTCAATGAACAATGGAAAACATCTTTATTTTTTGCCTTGAATTATATATGGTTTGTGATATAATGTCAGTGAGGTAAATTATTGACTTTATATATGATAGTTGGAGGAGTAATGCTCAAAGTTATGTTTGTATGTCACGGAAATATTTGCCGTTCTCCTATGGCTGAATTTATATTTCGTGATATGATCGACAGATCCCCTCTTAAAGGGAAGGTAAGTGTTTGTTCGTCTGCTACAAGCTCCGAGGAGATATATATGGGGAAGGGTAATCCAATTTATCCTCAGGCAAGAAGGGAGCTTGAAAGGCACGGTATCTGCGTCAAGGGTAAGTGTGCTGTACGACTGCAGTGTGATGATGTGCATAAATATGATATGTTCGTTGGAATGGATTCACACAACATCAGAGATATGTACAGCATTCTCGGTCATGAGGCAGAAAAGAAGATATATAAACTGATGGATTTTACATCCCGCCCCGGAGATGTAAGTGATCCATGGTATTCCGATAGATTTGATATAGCTTTTATTGACATAAATGACGGATGTGCGGGGCTTTTAGAATATCTATTGTGTCAAGGGCAGGAGGTGTAGTTAAGTGGCTTTATTCCTTACCTCATTTGAGCGGATTTTGGTTTTGTTTGTGTTTATTTTTGCGGGTTTTATTCTTGTAAAGGTAAAAGCTTTGTCAAAGTCATCATCCGAGTCTTTGGCAAAACTGGAGAATAACCTATTTATTCCTGCTCTTGTTTTTACGACGTTTTGCCGTAACTTTACAGTTGAGAAAATATCCACCGCGTGGAGACTGCTTCTTGTAAGCTCGGTTATATGTGTACTGACAATGTTGCTTGCGTCTTTGGTTGTCAGATTTGTATCAAAAGATCAATTTACACGTAACATCTATACTTACGGACTTGTATTTTCTAACTTTGGCTTTATGGGAAATGCTATAGTCAGTGCTGTATTTGGCGAATATTTTCTTGAATATCTTATCTTTACATTGCCTCTTTGGACTATGATATATGTCTGGGGTGTGCCATGTCTGCTGATCCCTCGGAGTGAACATAGGTCTATCAAATCAAGTCTGAGTCGTTTTGTAAATCCAATGTTTGTGTGCATGATATTGGGCATGATATTTGGATTAACGGGGTTAAATGTTCCGAAAGTTTTAGGTGACTGTGCTCAGATACTGGGTGATTGTATGTCTCCTGTGTCTATGCTCCTTACCGGTGTTATTGTTGGCAGTATGAATATCAAAAAAACTCTTAAAATACCGTCTATCTACATAGTGACCTTTATCAGACTGTTCGTGCTGCCTCTGATTGCTATGTTTTTGCTTTGTTTTTTTGAGTTGCCACATGTTTATATTGTTTGCATTGTTTGTTCGCTTGCAATGCCTCTCGGGCTTAACATAATGGTAATTCCATCAGGCTACGGAAATGATACTTCCATCGCCTGTGCATCTATCATTGTTTCACATCTTTTATCCGCATTTTCTATTCCTTTGATGTTTATGCTCATGGACCGTTTCTTTTTCTGATTATAAAAACAACGCCGACTCTGTTGAGTCGGCGTTGAATTATTTCAAATTAGCCGTTGACCATTTTGCTTACTTCTTCAGCAAGGTTGTCTTCGCGTTTCTGGATTCCCTCGCCCTTTTCGTAACGAACAAATCCAAGAACCTTGATGCTTCCGCCAAATTCCTTAGCTGTAGCATCGACGTATGCTTTGACCTTCATGCTGTCATCCTTAACATACTGCTGCTCCATGAGACAGTTCTGGTCGTAGTATTTGCCGATACGTCCGATAACCATCTTTTCCTTGATAGCATCGGGTTTCTTTGCGTTTGCGGGGTCATTGGATATCTGAGAGAGAAGGATCGCCTTTTCCTCTTCGATGACAGATGCAGGAACAGACTCCTTGTCGAGATATGCAACAGGATATGCTGCGGTCTGAAGAGCGATATTCTTTGCAAACTCAGCAAATCCGGCGTTGTTTACACATGCATCGTCTGCTTCAAAGTTAACAACAACACCGATAGAGCCCATACCGTGAATGTAGGAGCTTGTAGTACCGTTAACAATAACGAAACGGCGGATGGAAAGATTCTCACCGATAGTGAAGATCATTTCCTTGATCTTAGCCTCAACTGTGAGATCGGTGTCAAGATAAGTGGATGCCATGAGTGCATCTACGTCAGCGGGCTTGTTAGCGATAATAGTTTCGAGAAGTGCCTTAACAAATGCCTTGAATGTATCATTCTTTGCAACAAAGTCTGTCTCGGAGTTAACCTCGATCATTGCTGTAGTGCTGCCGATAGTCATTATATCGACGATACCGTCTGCTGCAATTCTATCAGCCTTCTTTGCTGCAACTGCAAGTCCTCTCTCACGGAGAACCTTTACAGCCTCGTCCATGTTGCCGTCAGCTTCAACGAGTGCCTTCTTGCACTCCATCATGCCGCAGCCTGTCTTCTTTCTGAGCTCTGCAACCTGTGATGCGGTAATAGCCATTTTGTTTATCTCCTTTTTGTGTTCTATCGAAAATTATTCAGCTGTTTCTTCTGTAGCTTCTGCAGTTTCAACTGCTTCGGTGTTCTCACCTTCGGTGAACTGCTCGCCCTGCTTTGCCTCTATAACTGCATCTGCGAGAACGGAGGAAATGAGCTTGATTGCACGGATAGCATCATCGTTTCCGGGGATGATGTAGTCAGCATCATCAGGATCGCAGTTGGTATCAACGATCGCTACTACCGGGATTCCGAGCTTCTTAGCCTCGAGAACAGCGTTCTTTTCCTTGCGGGGGTCAACTATAAATACTGCAGAGGGGAGACGATCCATGGTCTTGATACCGCCATAGTTCTTCTCAAGATCGAATATTTCCTTCTGCTTTGCAGCTACTTCCTTCTTGGGAAGCATGTCGAAAGTACCGTCTGCCTGCATTTTCTCAAGATCGTTGAGACGGTTGATGGACTTGCGGATGGTCTTGAAGTTTGTGAGCATACCGCCGGGCCAACGAACATTAACGTAGTACATGCCGCATCTCTCAGCTTCTTCCTTGATGGTGTCAGCTGCCTGCTTCTTTGTACCTACGAAAAGAATGGTACCGTCCCCAGCTGCAACGTTCTGAATGAAGTTGTACGCTTCCTCGAACTTCTTGACTGTTTTTTGAAGGTCGATAATGTAGATACCGTTTCTTTCAGTGAAGATGTAC
>JAZNOK010000090.1:0-9129 GCA_045580775.1 Eubacteriales bacterium | reverse complement strand
TCCTCCATCTTAGAGCCTCTTATGCTCTTGGTCGACATTTCTCCGAGCACCCATCTCATAGCGTCGGAAATATTGCTTTTTCCGCTGCCGTTAGGTCCTATGATAACGGTAGCACCGCGCTCAAAATTCAGCGTTGTTTTATTCGGAAAGGATTTAAATCCGTGCAACTCAAGTGATTTGAGATACATTTTCCTTCCTCCGTATCTTTATACTTTTATCTAGATGATCTCTATTCTTATATTATAACCTATAAGCTCGCTGTTTTCAAGAATTTTGACTGACTTAAAACCGTATTTTTCTATGAGAGCGAGCTTGTTTTTTCGTCTGTGACCCGATATCTTCGATACGCATCCCAGTCCCCCGCTTATAACAAGGCTCCTACCGGATGTATCTGTGCATTTATCTATCAGTTCACACAACCTGTCAAAGTAAAGTGCACTCATGGACATCTCTCCGACAGACACATCGTTTGCCCCTGCGTACACATGAGATGAATCGGTCAAATTCTCACTTGAACACAATCCGACCCTTATCACCTGAATGCCGCTTCTGTCAAAGATATCAAGGACCTTCTTGGTTCTCCTGACAGCCTCCTCGACACCAAGAGGTATATACTCTCCTCTGCAGCTCATATCACAAAGCTCCGTGTCATGAAACACAACAGTAGGGTATACTCTTGCCGCTACAGCACCGCACTCAGATATAAAACGTGCACATTCCTCTTCGCTGTGTTCATCTGCCCCGGGCAATCCTATCATCATCTGACCGACTAGTTGTATACCGGAGTCAATGACCGCTCGGCACGCCTCTCTTGTAACAGCTGAGTTATGGCCTCGTTTGCATTTTGACAGTACTGCATCATCCATGCTTTGAATTCCGAGCTCGACCGTTTTCATTCCATATTCTTTGAGAAGTGATAGGATCTGCGAATCTATGTAATCAGGCCTTGTCGAGCATCTGAGCGAATCTATCATTTTACGGTCGAGATAGCTTTTTCCTATTTTCAGAAGGTCGATCATCAAAGCTCTGTCTATACCTGTAAATGATCCTCCGAAAAATGCAAGCTCAAGCTCCGTATCTCTCCTATCAACGGTAGAAAGTACAGCTTCAATATCAGAAATGATATTATCTGCTCTGAATTCGCGGACACCCGAAATTGAGCGTTGATTGCAAAAAACACACATATTCGGGCATCCGAGATGCGGTATGAACACGGGAATATTAACATGTTTTTTCCTTGTATTCATGCTTTCATTGTTCTCCGAAAAGTGCAAGTGCCTCTCTTGCTGCAGCCTGTTCCGCTTCTCTCTTGCTCTTTCCCTTTCCTCTTCCTATAACATTGGAGTTAAGATGAGCTTCAACTACAAATGACTTCATGTGGTCAGGACCACTCTCGGATACCACCACATATTCAAGCACCTCACCGTTGACCTGCTGTATGATCTGCTGTAATTTCGTCTTTGCGTCTGAGCAGCTGCCGCTTTTGACAGTTGATGCAACATGCTCGGAAACAAACGGAAGAACAAACCTCCTGGCCTCAGCAAAAGCATCTGCTCCGCGTTTCTTTGTATCAGTATAAACAGCCGCTATCAAAGCTTCAAAAGCATCGGCACAAATACTCTTTCTTTCGCGTCCGCCGTTGAGTTCCTCTCCGTGACCGAGAAACAAAAAACTTCCAAGGTCTATGCTTTTGGCATATTCAGCGAGGGCATCCTCGCACACGGCATCTGCACGTATCTTTGTCAGTTCCCCCTCGGGCAACTCTGAATAAGCAGAGAATATATGCTCACTTGTCACAAGTGAAAGAACGCTGTCACCCAAAAATTCAAGACGCTCGTTGCATAGCATGTGTTTGTTTTTCGCTTTTATTTCATTCGCGTAAGAGGAGTGAGTCAAAGCAAGGCGAAGTATCTCTCTGTCAGAAAATCTGTATTGTATTCTGCTTTCCAGCTCACGTGCCTTTACGCTAAATTCATCATTCATTACATCCGATCTCCTTTCAGTCCGGGTAGGCTTTACTATTGTTGTGCCGCTTGTGCTTTTTCGCTTTCATGAGTTACATACCTGGATATATCACGTATGACCCCACTGCCTGCATACTTGATCGCGGCGGCTACCGCGTTTTTTGTAGCAAAAGCATCGGATGATCCGTGTGCCTTGATCACCGGCTTTGATATTCCCAGTAACGGAGCTCCACCGTATTCGGAAGCACTAAAGGTCTTTTTCACATCCGAGAGCTGCTTTTTCATAGCAACAGCACTCAGCATCGTAAGGGCATTCTGAGTAAAGAGATCCTTCATGGTCTTTATCATCAAAGAACCCATCCCTTCTGCAAATTTAAGCAGAATATTCCCGCAAAAGCCGTCACACACAAGCACATCACAGCTGTCAAACGGTATTGTTTTCCCCTCTACGTTACCTACAAAGTCCACAGAATCACAAGCAGACAAAAGCCCGTAAGCTTCCTTTGTTACAGAATTGCCCTTGTTATATTCCGTACCGTTATTGAGCAATCCCACACGGGCAGAACCGATGCCGAACAATTTTTGGGCGTATACGCTACCCATAACACCAAACTGCACAAGATCGGAAGCACACACCTCCACGTTCGCTCCGGAATCCACAAGCAACACAGGAGGATCAAAAGGAAGCACGGTTGCTATCGCAGCCCTCTTTATTCCTTTTATACGGCGGACCATTAGAGTAGCACCTGCAATGAGAGCACCCGTGTTTCCCGCCGATATGAACGCATCAGCTTCGCCGTTTTTGAGCATATCAAGCCCAACTGCCATAGAAGAGTCGCGTTTTTCCTTCATTACACAAAGAGGGGCATCCTCCATAACTATGATCCCCGACGCATGCTTTACAGTCACCTTCGATATGTCTATATCATTTTGAAAGGAAACATAATTGATGATCCCCTCATCCCCGCATAGCACGATCTCAGCATCATATTCCTGTGCCGCCGCAACGGCTCCTTTTATAAGCTCGAGCGGTGCATTATCTCCGCTCATCACGTCAATGGCTATTCTCATACTTCCCTCTTCTCAGCTCTTAACCTTTCGAGTTCTACTGCCGCTATATCTATAAGCTCAAGAGAGCGTGCGGCCAGTGCCTCATTTCTTATCTTTTTTCCGCCTTTTATCTTTTTATCAGGAGGTGCTATGATGCCAAAGTTAACATTCATCGGGACAAAGCTGCCGGTACCTCCCTCGCTGACATATTTTCCGAGAGCCCCTATAGCCGTCCTGTCATCAAAAACAGGAACTTTGATACCCAGCACTCTCGCGGCGGCATTTATACCGGCTATAAATCCGCTCGATGCAGACTCTATATATCCCTCAACACCTGTCATCTGACCCGCAAAGAAGATCCGGCCGTTCTCCCTCATGGAATAATCAGCAGCCAAATGCTCCGGGGAATTTATATATGTGTTTCTGTGCATTACACCGTATCTGAGAAACTCAGCATTCTCAAGTCCGGGTATCATCGAAAAGACCCTTTTTTGTTCCGGAATGGCAAGATGAGTCTGAAATCCGACAATATTGTACATACTGCCGCACTTGTTGTCTCTTCTGAGCTGCACAACTGCATAATACTCCTCGCCTGTCACGGGATGCTCAAGTCCTACAGGCTTCATAGGTCCGAAACGAAGCGTATCACGTCCTCTCCCGGCCATAACTTCAACGGGCATACATCCTTCAAACACAGCAAGATCCTTTTGCGAGTCACGGTCAAAGTCCTTTAGCTCCGCTTCTCTTGCCGAAACCAAAGCATCATAAAACGCGTCATACTCCTCGCGTCTCATCGGACAATTGATGTAATCAGGATCTCCCTTTCCGTATCTCGATGCAAAAAATGCACGGTTCATATCAATACTGGAAAAATCCACGATAGGTGCGGCAGCATCAAAGAAATGCAGTCCCTCGCCAAACATGCCGCTAATATAATCTGCCATAGCATCGGATGTAAGAGGCCCGGTGGCAACTACAGTAACCCCATCCTCGGGTAAAGTGCACAGCTCCTTGTCTATTACCGTAATTGACGGATGTGCATTTATCTTGTCAGTTATATAACGTGAAAATGACTCTCTGTCCACAGCAAGAGCAGCACCTGCGGCTACTCTGTTTTCATAGGCAGCCTCCATTATGATAGACCCGAGGCGGTGCATCTCTTCCTTGAGAAGTCCGACCGCGTTTGAAAGCTGATCGGATCTCAGGGAGTTCGAGCATACAAGCTCAGCGAATGTATCCGCATGGTGTGCGGGGGTCTTTTTGTGCGGTTTCATCTCATAGAGCCTTACTTCACATCCGAGCAAAGCCGCCTGCCAAGCCGCTTCACAGCCTGCCAATCCCGCACCTATGACATTTATGATCTTATTCATATTACGTATTTTATATCTATCAATCGTTGTTTTCGGTTTCTTGCTCTCTCTTGTATCCACAGGATTTGTCATGGCACACAAGCAGATTCTTGCCCTTCTTCACAAACAGAATGCCGCCGCAATCCGGGCATTTTTCATTTGTCGGTGCGTCCCAGGATGAAAAGCTGCACTCAGGATATCTCTCACAGCTGTAAAAGACCGTTCTGTTCTTTCCGTGCTTTGTCACGATCTTAGCTCCGCAGTCGGGACACGCCACACCTGTGTCCTTTGTTATCTGCTTTGTGTTCTTACACTTGGGATAATTTGCACAAGCGTAAAAACTGCCGTATCTTCCGCTTCTTACTACCATATCCGCACCGCATATCTCACACTTGAAATCTGCAGTCACAAGAGGTTTTTCTTCTCGGCGGACCTCTTCCCCGTCCTTTGTCAGAGGCTTTGTATTCTTGCACTCAGGATATCCGGGGCATGCGGCAAACTTACCGTATCTGCCGTTTTTGACTATCATTCTTCTGCCGCAAAGCTCACAGATAATATCCGTTTCCTCGCTCGGGACCTCAATGTTCTCGCGTTTGACCTTTTCACTTGCTGCTTCAAGCTCGCGTGAAAAGCCCTCATAAAACTCACCGAGTACGCTCTGCATGCTGTAACCGCCATGCTCTATTCCGTCGAGCTTATCCTCCATTATAGCGGTAAACTCATAGTCAACTATATCAGGGAAATTCTCGTTCATGAGTTTGGTCGTTACTTCGCCCAGAGGTGTCGGACGCAGACTCTTTGCTTCACGCTTTACATACCCTCTTGCAATGATCGTAGTAATAATGGGAGTATAGGTACTTGGTCTTCCTATACCTTTTTCCTTGAGGAATTTGATGAAAGATGCCTCGTTGAAACGTGAAGGCGGTTCGGTAAAATGCTGATTTCCTATCACATTCTCTCCTTGTACCATCTCTCCGTCAGAAAGAGGAGGCAGAAGTGTCTCAACATCATTCTGGAAAGGATTCTTTGCCGCTTCATCGGTGCTCTCCTCATACAGAGCCATATATCCCTGAAATTCCACTGTAGATCCTGTCGAACGGAATATGTGAGATCCTACTGCAAAATCCACAGATACCGTATTGAGAGTTGCGGCACTCATTTGGCTGGCAACAAATCTTTCCCATATAAGCTGATACAGCTTAAACTGATCAGAGCTGAGCAGCTTCTTTATCTTCTGCGGTTCTATTGTCAGATCCGAAGGCCTGATAGCCTCGTGTGCGTCCTGTGTTCCCGCGTCCTTTGACTTATACACATTCGGCTTTTTCGGTGCGTAGCTCTCACCGAACTTCGCCTTTATAAACTCAGCTGCAGACATCTGAGCTTCTGTCGATATACGCAGCGAGTCTGTACGCATGTAGGTGATAAGTCCGTGAACTCCGCCGAACTCACTTCCGAGATTTATTCCCTCATACAACTCCTGTGCGACCTTCATGATACGTGCAGACTGAAAGCCGAGCTTTCTGGATGCTTCCTGAAGAAGAGTCGAAGTGGTAAACGGAGGAGCAGGCATTTTCTGCTTTTTGCTCTTTTTGATATTCTGACACAAAAAGCTCTTTCCAATGCAATCCGAAACGATCCTATTCGCCTCGTCACCTGTGGTCAGCTTTTTCTTTTTTGATCCCTCTCCGAAATAGCGAGCCTCAAAGTGTACTCCGTCTCTGTTTTTCAGTACTGCATCTACAGTCCAATACTCCTCCGGAACAAACGCCTCTATCTCATGCTCACGATCAACAATTATCTTTGTCGCTACACTCTGCACTCTTCCGGCACTAAGGCCGCTCTTGACGCTCTTCCACAGAAACGGACTGAGCTTGTAGCCTACTATTCTGTCAAGTATTCTTCGTGCCTGTTGGCTGTTCACAAGATCTATATCTATTCGGCGGGGCTTTTTTACAGCTTCTTTGACCGCACTCTTTGTGACTTCGTTAAAGCTGATACGGCATGACTTATCCTCCGGTATACCGAGTGCCGTCATAAGATGCCAGCTGATAGCTTCTCCCTCTCGGTCAGGGTCGGTTGCGAGAAAGATCTTGTTTGCAGTTTTTGCTTCTTTTTTCAGAGTTTTAATAAGATCGCCCTTGCCTCTTATATTGATATAACGAGCCTCAAATCCCGCATCTATATCAACTCCGAGAGTGCTCTTAGGAAGGTCTCTGACATGTCCCTTGGATGCTATTACCTTATAGTTTGAACCAAGATACCCCTTAATCGTGCTCGCCTTTGCGGGAGACTCAACTATTACCAAATTTGCCATAAATATCTTGTCCTTTCGGACATTCCTCCGTATTATATCTGTTCGTGACAATATCACGTTTTTGTTTTTCTTATATTTAATTCAATGTAAATCTCGATCCCGGATAAGAATTTGCAAGTCCGTGGATCTCAAGAACGGTGACAGCGTAAAGAAAATTCTGCACCGATACACCGAAATTGACCACATCATCCGCCATGAATATTTGATTTTTCGGAAGTGCGAGATAAACCTCTCTCACCTGCGGCGGAAGTGAGTCTATCCTCTGTTGCTTTTGCTTGTCCTCGGAAGAAGGTGTTTCCTTCTTCTTGACAATAGAAGAAATGACATCGCGTATGCCTGTCCGCTCGGGTCTATGCCCTCCGAGTGGACTATCGGCATGTTCTGCCTTATGACGGGATGGGGCTTTTCTGGATCTGACTCCCCGTACCGACAGACGCTGATCTATCTGCTCACTTTCAAGAGCAGCGTAGCTTTTCAGATCTATCGTTCCACGATAGAGAAAAACATATTCCTTCAATATGTCGTTAGCCTCAAGAGCTATCCTTGCCCCTCCGGATATCAGAGCAAGTGTGCCTTCACTCGACTTTTCCCCGATCTTTCCCGGTATTGCATAAAGACTTCTGCCCTGTGCATCTGCAAAACGTGCGGTATGCATGGCACCGCTGACATTGTCTGCCTCGACGACCAGTGTCGCTCGAGACAAACCGCTGATCAGCCTGTTTCTCTCAACAAAATGATCACGCTCGGGTGCTTCTCCCGGAGGATACTCACTGATAAGAGTCCCTCCGCATGACAGTATATTCCTCATAAAACCCGCATGCTCAGGCGGATAAGCTATATCAACGCCTCCGCCGAGAACTCCTATACATCCATACCCGGCATCCAGTGCGGCACACATAGCGACAGAATCACACCCAAGTGCCATGCCGCTGACAACAGTTGCACCGTTTTTCGCCAAAGAATAACCGACATTGTAAGCCATACACTTTCCGTATTCGGTCATTTTTCTCGTTCCTACCACCGCTACATGCAATCTGCTGTCGAAGTCAGCAATAACGCCTCTTACATACAGCACCAGAGGCGGCTTTTCAATTTCTCTGAGGAGTGCAGGATACATCTCATCCTCGTATGTAATAACCGAGATAGCTGCAGATCTGCAATAGTCACTTATACGTACAGCCTCACTCAGATCCTTATCAGAGAGAAAATCTATGCGTCTTCTCACTCTTGAGGAAAGACGTGCATATACCTCATACTCTGCCCTGTAGATCTCAAATACGGAACCGAACGTATCAATGAGCTCCTTGTATACGGCATAGGATCTGCCAATAGCAGCAGAAAGCCATATATAGTATATCCTGTTATTGTTTGTCATGACTGTAACCTTCGTAGACATAAAAGCTATGATCTGTTTGTGACCGTCAAAAAGCCTCCGAACGCTGTTGCCACATCAAAACCGCCGCAGCGACAGCCGCATTCAAAGATTCAGAACTCTCTGAAATAGGAATATATACGCTGGATGTGCACACAGCAGATATATCCGCCGGTATTCCATGCCCTTCATTCCCTATAATAAAAATATCAGAACCGCAAAGCGGTATTTTGTCAAGAGAGAGGGCATTTTCTCTCAGTTCAGCCGCAAACACACGTCTGCCGCTCTCAACAAGATCAATAACGGCACCTGCAAGATCTTTGCACACTGTTATTTTCATAGCAAATGCGGCACCCATAGCCGCTCTGAGTGTTTTTGGATTGTAAACATCGGCACAGTCAGAGGACATTATCACTCTGTCATAACCGAGAGCGAGTGCTGTCCTTATCACAGTACCGACATTCCCTGTATCCCTGAGAGAACATAGTATGATCAACCGCTCTCCATCATATCGTGATGCAACAACACTATCAACAGTCTCATGCGGCAGGCGATACTTATCTCCTATCAGAATGATTCCATCCGGAGAGCTTTGTTCTGTCATCTTCAAAAATGCATGTTCACCGACTAACGTCAGCTCTAAAGAGATCGAACACTCACGTTCAAGCTCCTCAAGCTGTGCGATCAAAGTTTGCTGATACCGCTCGTTTACAAATAGATGTACAGGAGCTCCGCACTTTTTGATATACTCGAAGCACAGCTTCTTTCCGTCGCACAAAAATCTCCCACTCTCGTCTCTCTCTCGCTTTTTTGACAGTTTTACGCAATCAAGGACAAGAGGATTAGTTCTGCTTGTAATGATCTGTTCTTTTATCTTCATATCTCGTATAAACAAAAGGAAAGGGCGCGACGTGTGTGCGACGCTGCCCTTTTCATTTCTTAGAGTGCTGCTTTAGCCTTTTCGCAAAGTGTAGCGAATGCATCCTTGTCGGATACTGCTATCTCAGCAAGCATTTTTCTGTTAAGTGTAATTCCAGCTTTTTTAAGGCCGTTCATAAAGGTAGAATAGTTCATACCGTT
>JAZNOK010000089.1:0-8990 GCA_045580775.1 Eubacteriales bacterium | reverse complement strand
CCGTCAGAGATGCCGATGCTAGTTAGGCTCGTGCAGTTATAGAATGCATAATCACCGATACTCGTTACACCGTCGGAGATAGTTATGCTCGTGAGGTTCGTGCAGTCTTCGAAGGCAGAACTGCCGATACTCGTCACTCCGTCGGGGATACTGATGCTCGTGAGGTTCGTGCAGTCTTCGAAGGCAGAACTGCCGATACTCGTCACTCCGTCGGGGATACTGATGCTCGTGAGGCTCGTACAGCCTTCGAAGGCAGAAACACCGATAATTTTTGTATCAGGATGAATTGTGAATGCAGTCATAGTGGTTGAAATCGTATCCATCAATACAACGTACTGATTGCTTGCGTTACCGAGATAATTTCCGTTGGAATACGTATTATACTTTAATTTCGTACAGTATTTGAATGCATAATCACCTATATTCATCACACTGTCAGGAATGCTGATGTTAGTGAGACTCGTACAGTTATAGAATGTATAATCACCGATGCTCTTTACGCCGTCAGAGATGCCGATGCTAGTTAGGCTCGTGCAGTTATAGAATGCAGAACTGCCGATGCTTGTCACGCCGTCGGGGATACTGATGCTCGTGAGGCTCGTGCAGCCTTAGAAGGCAGAACTGCCGATGCTCGTCACATTGTCAGGGATGCTGATGCTCGTTATACTTGAGCAGCCTTCGAATGCAGAACTGCCAATGCTTGTCACTCCGTCGGGGATAGTTATGCTCGTTATACTTGAGCAGTTATACAATGCATAATCACCGATACTCGTCACGCTGTCAGGAATGTTTATTTCCGTGACTAGCGTGCCGTTCAAATACAGATTCTCTGCATAATACAACGGATTGGAGTAAGAATTTGAAAAACTGATATTACACCATGCAGCTATATCCGTTATATCTACTCTTGTGAGGCTGCTACATCCAGAGAATGCATTTTTGCCGATACTCGTCACGCCGTCGGGGATAGTTATGCTCGTGAGGTTCGTGCAGTCTTCGAATGCGGAACTGCCAATACTCGTCACGCTGTCGGGGATGCTGACGCTCGTAAGGCTCGTGCAACCAGAGAATGCAATACTGCCAATACTCGTCACGCTGTCGGGAATGCTTATCTCCGTAACAAGTGTGCCGTTCAAATACAGATTCTTTGCATAATACAACGGATTGGATGAACAATCCGAAAAGCTTATATTGCACCATGCAGCTATATCGGTTATATTTACTCTCGCAAGGCTCGTGCAAGAATCGAATACATAATAGCCAAAGCTCGTCACACTGTCGGGAATGCTGACGCTCGTAAGGCTCCGGCAGTTATAGAATGCCCTATAGCCGATACTCTTACATACACTATCTTCCTCAAATACTACCTCGGTTATCTTGGGAGAACTATTGGGAGCCGGATAAAACAGATTTGTGGGAATAATCTCTACATCCTTGCCTATCGTTACCTTGATTCCTTCTCCCGATTGTCCTGCATCATAAAAGACGTAATTATCAGAATTCTGGTAGGAAATGTTTGCCGCATTGTAGTAGATGCTCGTAAGGCTCCGGCAGTTATAGAATGCATAATCACCGATACTCGTTACACCATCTGGAATGTTGATGCTCGTGAGGCTTGTGCAGTTTGAAATTGCATATTCACCAATAGTTGTTACACTGTCAGGAATAGTGATACTCATGAGACTAGTACAGTCATAAAATGCACAATAACCAATGCTCGTCACACTATTTCCAATACTCACGCTTTCGAGAGCTTTGCAGTTTCTAAAAGCATGTGCTTTCAAGCTAGTCACTCCGTCGGGAATAGTTACACTCGTAAGACTTGTGCAGTTATAGAATGCAGAACTGCCGATGCTCGTCACGCTGTCGGGAATAGTCACACTTGTGAGGCTTGTGCAGTCTCTGAATGCAGAACTGCCGATGCTCATAACAGGATAGCTATCAATAGTTTCGGGAATGATCACCGATGTTGCAGACGTATTGCAGTCGGTAATCGTAACCTCGCCGTTTGACACCGTGTAGGTAAGGTCGCCGTAGGTTGCGGCGTTAGCTTCTACTGTGCTTGCGTCGCAGAAAAGCAAAACAGCGAAGGTCATGACAAAAACCATGACGAGGAATGAAAAAGTTTTTCTCATAAAAGTGCTCCTCCAAAAATAAAAAGTGCGGCTACCGAAGCAACCGCACAAAAAACGCGAGACTCCGATAGTCGCCAAACCATAACGATACGAAAAAACGGCTTTTTCCCCTTTTGCCACATCGCCGGAATCTGCATTTTTTACAAATTCAGGATGCACCAAAAAAGGGTATAATATCCCCTTGGTATAAAAGCAACGCTTTTTTGTACATTTTATTCGTTATGATTTGGCACTTATAATTATAGCAATGATCTACTGTATTTTCAAGTGTTTTATTAAAAATTACTATAAACAAGAAAGTGAGCAACGAAGCTCTGCCGATCAAACGACCCCGCGGTCATTCTTGAGCGTAGCAAAGGATCTGAGCGTAAGATGACGACAAAACACCACCCCGGATCCTTCAAGTGCGGATTCGGGGTGGTGTGCGTTATTCTTTTTTCATGTCGGCTAACCAAACGCAAAAAGCTCGATGCGTCTTACGTCCCGTTGGAATTACTGTCCTTCGCCGTCGTTTTCGTTATTATCTGCGATATCCTCGCTGATCTCGTCTATTGATCTCTCGCGAGTAATGGTAAGATCCTCAGGCTCAAAGTTTGCCGAGGGACGTTTTCTCAATCTTCTTACCTCTCTGAATTTGACCTCGGGTACAGCGTCAAACTTCTCTGCTGCTTCATCATCTGATGCAGTCTCAGCATCTGCCGCATCTTCTCCCTCAGCTTCAGTCTCGGCTCCTGCTTCAGCTCCGAAATCGATCTCTGAGAGCTGATCTGCAAGATCATCTACCAAGCTGCTGCCAAGCTGTGCACGCTCAGCTGCCTCCTTTTCTATTCTGTACTTGCGTATGATCAGTATAACAGATACCGCTATTGCTGCTACAAGCAAAGCTACAAGGATTATTATACAGATGATAAGACCGAGGGAGCCTCCATCCTCACCTCCGACATCAGAATCGGGGGTCGTCGTTTGGGCATCTCCTATAACAGCAGATGTGTCAGTCTCTGTATCTGTAGGAGCATCGGTGACCTCAGGCATGGTATCAGAGCCGATCGTGCCTACAGGCACAGTCTCTGTTATCGCAAAGCTCGCCTTCAGAGTAAGATCACCCTCAGGCATTTTGAACTTTATTGTCTTTGATTTTTTGTCGGAAAGCGAAACACTGCCCGAGACAATGATCCATTCCTCAAACTTGGAGATCTCATCGCTTCCGTTAGCCGTGACGGTTACTGTCTCACCCGCCTTGTACATTCCTGCACCTGTTCCTCCGAACACCGTAAGGGTAAAACGCACCTCCTGCACAGAGACAACATACATTCCGTTCGTCTGCTCAGCAGCACTGCCCTCGGATATATAATCCTTCACATCTGACGCAAAAGAACCTGCATATATACAAACATCTCTCTTGAGTCCCCAGTCGTTGATTATCTTCTTACCGTAGAAGGTACCGCCGTTTATGGTTACTTTTCCACCGCTTACCGAAAAAGCAGTATCCTTACCTGATACGTTGAAGCTGCCGCCGTTTATCATTACTTCACACTGAGCAGAAACGCTGACAGCAGACTGAGTGCCGCCTGAGATCTCTCCGTCGGTAACATTGAGCTGTCCGCCTCTTGCATCAATTCCGCAAAGCTTGCCGGATACGGTAGGACCGTCCAGTAAAAGCGTACCGGACTTCAACAGTATTCCCGAACCTGTAGCAGAGCCGGTACAAGAGATGCTTCCCTTGCCCTCCAGGGTAACCGACGCTCCGCCTATCTCAAAGACAGTAGCACTGCAGCTGACGTTATGTCCGTTAAGATCCAAGGTGTACTCCCCGGAGCTGAGCACTATGGTGCTGTCCACTACACAGTCCTCTTCCAGCGTAACGTTCTTATACTGCTTTAACATGTCGCCAATCGACATTGTCTTGCTCTCGAAACTCGCCTCTATCTCAATGTATTTGCTGCTCTTGTTCGGAAGCGTAAACTCGAAGGTCTCAGTATCCCCGAGCTTGATATTTTTGTCGTTTGAAGACCAAGATTTAAACTTCTTATCCTCGTCTACAAGGGCACTTACAACAACATTATCTCCTGCGGCATAATAAAACGCAGTAATGCTCTTACCCGCGAATTTTCCGGGCAGATTATCCAATTTTCCGCCTTCAACCTTTATGTAATACGGATGAGAGGTATATGAAAACACGTCATACGCATCCGCAGCTTTACCTTTCACGCTTACTCCGGTCGCCGCATTGTATGAAAATACAGCTTCGCCGTTTTCCGCCTTGTAAAGCAAAAATTCTGTGCCGCCGATCGCTTTTCCATTCTGATTGACAGTGAAGGGATAAATATCCCCTCCGAGCAGGTTGACAGATACAGAATAAGTCCCGTTCTTTTCCGTCATTGTGTGCTCGTTGTCTGTATTCAAAAATTTAACTGTGAATACAGGCTTCTGCTCGACAGGTTTTTGTGTTTCGGGCTTTGCGGTGTTCTCAGGTCCCTTGGTAGTCTCGGGACTCTTGGTGGTCTCGGGACTCTTAGTGGTCTCAGGAGCATTGGTTGCTTCCGGGCTGTTAGTATTCTCGCCGGAAACACCGACAGTGCTGTCTGTAGCAGCAGTACTGTCAGCGGGTGCCGCAGTAATGCACAGTGCCGCACTAACGCCAAGCACCACAGACAAAAGCACACTTACAAACAACAGTAGTCTTCTGTTTTTCATCTTTCACCTCAAAAATTACGGTATAGATATGTTTATTGATCGTTTTTGTTACTTATCTTTTTTATTATACTACACATTTGATTTTATGTCAAGAAACAAGACATGTACTACTTCACAGAAAAAGCGGCATCTCAAAGCGGATTTTTGACCATTATTCCGTTTTTACAGTTATTTTACATATAAAATGCGGAAACGTCTCTGCCGTTTCCGCATTGCTTTTATTTTTCGTTGTTGTTGACTATATAATCCTTGACCGCACTGAAAACATGCTCGCAGTCATCCGAGTCAACACTCATGCAGATAGGCATCCTCAGATCAAGAGAAAAAATTCCCATTATTGACTTTGCATCCACTATATATCTTCCGCTCGACAGGGATATATCCTCGTCAAACTCACACACCAGATCAACAAAATTCTGAACCGCCTCAATAGTCGGAAGCTTAACATAAACGCTCTTCATTCAAAAAACTAACCTTTCAGAATATCATTATTATGATAGCCATTATACGATAAAAAAACGATTTTGTCAAGAGTCAGCATATACCGATCAAAAAAGCCTCACGCCGGGCCGCTCACATCTCTAAAAATTCTTTTATCCTCTTCAGCTCGACCTGAGCCGCACGGTATCCGTGACGGTATTGCCCACGCAGCTTCGCTACATCCCGCTCAAACTTGGATATGTTCTTTCGCGGGCGGATCACGATCGCCCTTCCCTCTTGTACGAGCCTGTTCATATATTCCACGCTTGCATCATACCGCTGTAATCTGTCCAGACACGCTTCGATCAATTTCGGATACTGCGGGTACATGTGAGTGAGTATCCTTTTGTATTTAGCGTAGCTGCCTGCCCCAACTCCTTCGGGCTTTGTCAGCACTACTATAAGCTTGTCACAGCCCTTCTCTATTGCACGTTCGCATGGGATCGAATTGCCTATTCCACCGTCAAGATAATGCCCTCCGTCTATCTCAACCGGTGCAAAAAACATAGGAAGAGAGCAGCTTGCCTTTATGATCTTGAGCAATCTATGCTCGTCTGAATTTTCCGACAAGTATACCGCCTCACCGCTCTCGCACGAGCACACGGTATATTCAGCCTCGGTAGGATCCGAAAAATAAGCATCAAAGTCAAGCGGATGCTTTCCGTAAATGTCAAACATCTTATCAAGATTCAAAAACTGCCGAGAGTGAATAAGCTCCGTAATTCCAAAGTAGGATTCGTTTCCTGACACGGAAATGACATTTGCTGTCCTTCCGATCTGACGCGATTTCAAAGCTGTAATATTTGCCGCACCTGCACTGACTCCTACAACATAATCAAAGTGCATCCCCTCAAGCATAAATGCATCCAGCACTCCTGAAGTAAATATTCCTCTGAGGGCTCCTCCCTCAAGTACAAGTCCGCTTTTCATATATATCATCTCCAACTACAAAAAACAATTATGCACATCTCAGCAAGACACGCCGCCGCTGTCTGTACCGATAAAGTCTACCGCAAAATTATTAACTGTATGTAAAGTTACAAATGCACATCAGACTCCGGCATTTGCATTTTCAAAAGTAAAAAAAGAGAAAACTTCCATTCATCTATTCTTTGGCAGTTTTACCGTAAATACGCTGCCTTTTTCAGCGTTGGCACCGACGTTGATCTCTCCTCCGCATACCTCTGCTATACGCCGCGAAAGAGCGAGGCCCAGTCCGTTCCCTCCGTACTTTTCTGTTCTTTCGGAGCGATAGTGCCGATCAAAGATATATGGCAGGTCCTTTTCGTCTATACCGATACCTGTGTCGCAGACAGAGACCGTAACACTATCCTCGTCCTGTGTGCAGCATACTCTGATATTTCCTCCTTCAGGGGTATACTTTATGGCATTGTCACAAAGATTTCTCCACACGTGAGACAAAAGCTCCTCGCATTGGTATACCGGGGTCTCGTCCGCTTCAAGTGACATGTCGATGCACTTGTCACTCCATTGAGGTTCAAGCGAGATCAAGACCGATCTCAGCTGTTCGTCAAGCATATAAAGCTCTCGTTTGTCCGAAAAGTTCTGAGACTCGAGCTTGGTAAACAGCAATGTGTTCGAACATAGATTGTCAAGGTAAGCACTCTCAGCCAAAATTATCTTCGCAAATTCTTTTTTCTGCACAGATTCCGATTCGCTTTCGTAGAGCTGAGCAGCAAATCCCCTTATGGAAGCGAGCGGTGTTTTAAACTCATGAGAAAAATTCGACATGAAATCCCGGCTGAATGTGTCCGCTCCACGCAGTTCCTCTGCCATTTCGTTAAAGCAATCGGCAAGTGAATCGAGCCTTGTGTATGCGGTTATGACAGAACGTTTCTTTTCAATGTGTACAGAATAATCTCCGTCCTTTATCCTTTTTACAGCGTCAATAACAGACTCAAGGGGCTCCATGATATATCTGTTGAGGATGCCTGTTATAAGAGCAACTATGAGCATTATGGAAATGATCCCGCCTATACCAAGCACAAGGTCCAAATGCCCTCCGAAGGTCACACCCGAATAATGAATGATCAATACGAGAGTGCCCACAATAACAGCTGCAAAAAGCATTACTGCCAAAATATACAGCGACAGCCTGAGGGCAAAGTTCTTTTCGTGTTTTTTTCTCTTTTTGAATTTCAGTTCTTTCATCTTTTTTCCGCCTTGTATCCGAGTCCTCTTACCGTCTTGATCTCAAAGTCGGGATTGTCCTTGAACTTGTCTCTGAGTCTGTTTATATGTACATCAACAGTTCTCGGGTCACTCTCACTCTCAACATCCCAAAACTCCTCCATCAGCTGATTTCTGGTAAAGATCCTGGAAGGATACGACAGGAGCTTGAACAATAGCATAAACTCTTTTTTGGGAAGGGTGATAGTGTGGTCTGCATACGTGACGGAAAATGCACCGTAATCCAGCACCGTTTCTCCAACCTCGATTCGCTGCTCCTCTGATATCTTAGCACGTCTGAGCAGAGCCTTTATTCTAAGTACCATTTCGACCTCGTCGACCGGCTTTACCATATAGTCATCTACACCGCACAAAAACCCCCGTCTCTTGTCAGCGGCGGTGTATTTTGCAGTTATCATAAGCACCGGCAGCTCGTACTTGCTCTCTCTGAGCATACTGCACAGCTCAAAGCCATCCATGCCCGGCATCATCACGTCCAGCATCACAAGGTCAATATGAGTGTGCTCGAGAACTTCAAGAGCATTCTCGGCACTATCTGCCAAAAAAGCGGTATAACCGTTTTTTTGCAGTGTGTATTCGTAGAGTTTTCTTATATGTGCGTTATCATCAACGATAAGAATGTTATACACGCTCTAACCTCCCTACTGTCAATAGGTTTTGTGTGTTTTGATATACTCCCTAATATATCCAAAGGCGTAACTCTCTCCGTGTTCGGCAAGCACGCACAAAAAATGCTCTATCAGATCAGATGTCTGCGGATGAATATCACGCACAGATTTCCCCTTCATGAAGTACTCAAGAGGGGACTTGTCGGTATATCCGTCCTTCATATATATTTTACTCGCCGCAACCCTGTCGCAAAACATCTCAGCAACATATTTCACAGGCATTTTTACCGGAGTCATGCGACGGGTATTGGGATCGTAATCTGTCCAATATTCAAAATGATGCCTATTGCGTCCCTTGTGATGCATCCACGCACTGGAATATCCAATATCCGACCTGGCTCCGTCATTGGGACTTTTTGTTCCCACATAATACTTTACCCCTTGAAAGAATTCCTGCGGACTGTACTTTGACAGGTCATGACGCATCCCCTGCCACAGTATTCCTATGGCGGCACAGTTTTTTATTACCTCATGACGGTGTCGGGTGATGGTGGAAAAATGCCCTATAAAATTTCCGAGCTTCATTTTGCCCTCCGTTTGTTGATCGTTAGCTGATCATATATATCTCAATTATAAATCATATATCTCAATTATAAATCACTAAAACTTAAAATACAACCGAAAAATAATATTTATTGTGCCGCACTTTTGCCGATCTGCCGTGTTATAGCCGAGAAGAACCGAACTCATACCGCCGTCACAAACGGCTTTTCGGCAGAAATTGACTCTCTTCGTTTGACATATTCCTATATGTCTGCACTCAGATAGCCCATTTCTGCTAAAAAATCCGCGTGTGAGGGTC
>JAZNOK010000088.1:0-11555 GCA_045580775.1 Eubacteriales bacterium | reverse complement strand
ACTCACCTGAGCCAAGATACTCACCCGAGCAAAGGTACTCACCCGAGCAAAGGTACTCTCCCAAGCAAAGATACTCTCCTGAGCAAAGATACTCACCCGAGCAAAGGTACTCTCCTGAGCAAAGGTACTCTCCCGAGCAATACAGTGACCGCGTGCCTGAGCATACCAAAAGTATTAACAAAACCTTCTACACGGCAGCTACAGCCGTGTTGGCCGCCTTGTTTTTGCTGTTTTTCATAAAAATGGCACCCGGATTTGGTGTATGGTGGCTGATATCCTATCTGATAGGTGCGGTAGTCACGGTCGGGCTGTTCGTTGTTTATTGGATAATCGGAAAAAGGACTGCAGATCCTAAATTTTTCAAAATTGTGCTGTATGTGCTGACGGCGGTCGTTTTGATATCAGGATGTCTGAACATAGTTTACGCTGTCAAATACGCTGACGCATACTATAACTCACCTCGAGACGGCATGATGCATGTCAGACTGAATGATGACACGGATTATTATTCATATTTGTCAACAGGAAAAGTAAAGGATGCATATACCTATATCGTCATAGGCGATACAAAGATACGCGGCGGTGAAGTCTTCACCATAGAGTGCAACGCCACATACAACGCAGAGATAGTATGCGGACATTCAACGGGAGAAGGCAGTTGCTACGTTGATCTGAAAATGCAACAATACGATCTGACGTATGGATATGAAGTCACAAGCGAGGTCGATATCGGCAAGACCCAGTACGCCGACATAACACTCAATTTTGTAAGAGTAGTTAGTTTCTGGGAAGTCATATTTTACTGAGTGTAGCTGCACTCGGAGACAAAGTGATAAAAAGCAGTTTTCTGCCGCACCCCTCCGCCTGCCGCATACATTTTTTGAGTAATACGCACAAGCGGAATTTTTCGTGCTTTCAGAAAAAATAAATAATTTGGGGAGAATGATATGAAAAAAATTACTGCCATTCTAATTCTATTCTCGGTGATGGCATTGGCACTTGTCTCTTGCGGCACGCAGCAGCCTGCCGTATCAGACACATCCACTCTGACAGACGCCGCGACCGACGCTCAGACCGATGCTCAGACAGATGCTAAGACCGATGCTAAGACCGATGCTCAGACAGACAAGCAGACGGACAAACAGACAGGAGACGAGCCAATGAAGGACACAGATGCAAAGATAACGGCTATGAAAAGCATCAAGAGCATAAATGATATTACTCCTACAAGCGGCGAAAAGGTCAAGATCGCCTTCATCGGGGATTCGATCACCCAAGGAACAGGAGCTGACAACCAAGCTACGCAGAGTTATCCGGCACAGCTGCAAGGACTGCTCGACAGCAAAAAGTTCAAAGTCGGCAACTACGGAAAAGCGAGTGCTTACACACTGGACGCAGACAACAAATATAATGTCAAAGACGCAAAGCTCTCGTACAGAAACACAGCACAGTATAAAGACAGTCTCAACTTCAAACCGGATGTAGTTGTCATTATGATGGGAGTAAATGACATCCGCTCGATGTCATGCGATCAGGCAAGAGATGCACTCAAAGAAGCCCTGAGCGATCTCGCGTGGGAATACTGTGCACTTGACTCAGTACAGAAGGTATACATAGCCACCTCTATCATGATACCAAGCTCCGCCACGATCTATCAGTATTCAGACGGCAGGCTGCAGGATCTGCAAAGAGAGGTAGCTGCAGAGCTGGGACTGGATGTAATAGATATCTACTCGATGACCCGCGAGTATCTCAACGTAAAGATGCATTACACAAAGGACAGAATACACCCTGTAGCCGAGTCCTACGGAGAGATGGCACGTGCGTTCTACTCGGCTCTGACGGGAGAGACATATACTGCAACCGTACCTGATGTATCTGACAGCGGCGTTGTATATGTCAAGAGCGGCGGCAAGACCACCGGCAAGGGTGAGTCGCCCGAGAATGCGGTAAACTCACTTGCTAAGGCGGTCGGTCTGCTACGCAACGGCGGAGGAACAGTAGTTATATGCGGACCGTATTCTTTTGAATATGAGATGTATCTGCCTCACCATGAGGGAAATATCACCGTCACCTCGGTATACAGTGCAACAGACTACGCAAAGACCGCATCAGCCAAGCTCGGAATTGCCAAGAACTTCTATCTCTACGGTGACTACACATTTGAAAAGTTAAGCATTGTAAGCGAAGCGGAAAACACATTCATCACCTTCAACTACAATAACGTTACCTTCGGTGACGGAATAGAAAGCTCTCTGAAATCCGGCATAAAGACCTACCCAATGCTGTTGGTCGGACACAATGTTGCTCTCGGGGATGCGTTTGAAGAAGATCTGACACTTCACGGTGAATGCAACGTAACTGTAAACTCCGGTAAGTGGGCATATCTGCGTGGAGGAAACAGAAGAGCAAATGCCGCATATCCTAACTTCGGCTCTGACAAAGATGCAAAGCTCAACATCACCATCAACGGCGGAGAGTACATGAACCCATCCGGCCCCAACCTTACCTCATGCACCGGCATGGGGGGCTTTGACGGTGATATGAGCTTCACTATAAACGGCGGTATCTTCCATGGGGATATACACGCTATCGGCCGCTCAGGCACCAACAGCACAAACACTGCGGCAGAGATGTCAGGCACCGTCAACCTCACGGTAAACGGCGGCACATTTGACGCTTCTATCAAATATTCCTATGATACCAGCACCAAGATCACAGGAAAAGTAAACCTGAAGATCAGCTCCGCACTAAAAAGCAAGGCGGTTGGATTTGAAAACATAACTGTAAGCTGACAAAAAGACATAATAACGGCAAAAACGGGACACCCTATGGGCAGTCCCGTTTTTGCTGTGAGAGAAATATGAATAAAAGCAGAAAGCAAGTAACTATATACCGTCATTTGGTAATGGTAACTGTGATCTTGTCACCGTCGAGCTCCATGACATCCCCGCGGAAGGTTCTGCCCGGCTTCTTTTCCCCTTCGGGTACGATATCTCTGCCGTGGTAGATGATCCACCACTTTCCGTCGCGTTTGATCACGCTGTTATGTCCTGTGCCCTCAACAAAACTGTTCTTGGACAGGACAGGACGGTAGGTATCGTTGTCGGGATATTTTGTCCACTCGAGATCTCTGAGATCATCCGGTGAGCCCTTGGCTGTAGAATAACCGACAAAGTAGGTCTCGTTTGTCCATGCACTGCCGCTGTACATGCAGAAGTGCGTATCGTTGTCATAGAAGTAAAACGCACCCTCGATAGTATGCCAGTGCTGACCCTCTTTGAATCTGTCACGCTGGTATATTTCCTCGTCGATCGACGGCTTGACAACGGGCACTGCTCTTCCCTCCGCCTCGGTAGGCGAGATCAGACGGTCTACCACGATATAAGTACCGGCTCTGTGCGGATGGTCATAGTCGTTGACGCTGTAGAAAATATAGTAGCTGCCCTTGTATTCGATAACATGCGGGTCGATCGAAAAGGGCTGCAGCATGGTACGCACATAGGTATACGGACCCTCGGGGCGGTCTGCGACCGCGACCTTTATACACTGGGTATGTGCATCACGCTCGCCCGCAGGCTGAGTAGATACATACATGTAATATCTGCCGTCTATCTTGGTAACGGCGGGAGCCCAATACTCACGCTCACCCTCCATAGAAAAGCAAAATCCCTCAAAGCTCCAGTTGGAAAAATCGGTACTCTTGTACAACTGAACACCCTTCGGATGAGTAGCAAATACATAGTATACACCGTCCTCCTCGATCATATAGGGATCCGGCTGTCCCAGAGGAGCCGTGTCATTTTCCTGTCTTTTGTAAAAAATCATAGCAGTAACATCCTTTCCACAGATTAGTGCAGGTGCTTATTTACCATAATATTAACAGAATTATTCTCCAAAAACAAGGCACAATTCTATACCAAAACATAACGATCGTGTCATTTGCATCCGACAGGCAGGATACACTTTGCGGGGTATATACAACTTGACATTTTTTTGTGCTTATGATATCATTCTCATGAAAAGCGGGCAAGTACCCGCAGACGTACTTGTGCCTATGCGTCTTGCCGTTTGAAAGGACAGGGCAAAGAGGCAGAGTATATTAAAAAATTTCCTATGCAATGAAAAAGGAGAGCATGAGATATGATGGTCGTTCTCGCATCAAAGTCACCCCGCAGACGTGAGATCCTAGATGAACTGAATATTGATTTTGAAGTTTTGGTAGAGCAAACAGACGAGTCCTCCGACATTGAGGACCCCGCCGACAGGGCAAAGAGCATCGCCGCAAGGAAGGCAGGTGCGGTAAGAGACATGCTTGTATCTCACAACATAGATGTAAACTCTCTGTGCGTGATCGGTGCTGACACGATAGTATACTGCAACGGAGAATTCATGGGCAAGCCCGCCGATCGCGAGGACGCCCGCAGGATGCTGTCCTCCCTCTCGGGTAACACCCACACGGTAGTAACCGGCGTCGCTGTAGCAATCGGAGGCAGAATAGAATGCGACGCCTCCGTAAGCGAGGTGGAATTTTGCGAGATGACGGCTGATGATATCGAGAGCTATCTCGACACGGACGAGCCTTATGACAAAGCGGGAGCTTATGCCGTGCAGGGCATTGCGGCAACCTACATCGACGCCATCAGAGGCGATTACTTCGGCATTGTCGGACTGCCTGTGCGGACTCTTGACAAACTGCTCAGAGAAAAATTCGGACGCAGTCTTTGCTCTATGCAAAAAAAGGCAAAATAAGGGTATATTTCATATATTTTGTTTGTTGTTGTTGGTTGACACATGAGATTTTTTATGTTATCATATATGATGGAAAATGTTGTAAAGATATTGCAGATCTTCAGGAGAATTGAGAAAAATGGTAAAGATACTGACGGTGTTTCTTCTGTCTATGGTACCTCTGCTTGAGCTCAGAGGAGCGATCATCGCCGGAGCCGCGGCGGGACTTCCCTGGTATGTTTCATATATTGTGAGCGTAATCGGAAACATCATACCGGTGCCGTTTATACTGCTGTTTGTAAAGAAAGTATTCGAGCTCATGAAAAAGCAAGGCGGCAAGCTCGAGAAAGCTGCTCTTTGGTTCGAGAACAAGGGGGCAAGCAAATCCGACAAGGTAACTAAATATGCTACGTTCGGTCTTTTTTTGTTTGTTGCTATTCCTCTGCCGGGAACCGGTGCATGGATGGGCTCTCTAATTGCGGCTCTGATGAACATGCGTCTAAAGCACTCGATAATATCGGTATTTATCGGGATCATGTGTGCCGGACTCATAATGTCTTTGGCATGTTACGGCTTTATCAGCGGACTGGAATTTCTTTTTGACTGACATAAAACAAAATAGCGTCTTATCAAGAGCGGCGGAGGGACAGGCCCTATGAAGCCCGGCAACCTATTCAAAAAGAATAAGGTGCTAAATCCTGACAGATGAGAGTATGCTCGCCGCACTCTCTAGGGTGCGGCGGTTTTTTCGCCCGGGCGAAAGGTAAGAAGAATAATAAAACTACACATAAATACAAGGAGAGTATATCATGAAAAGAGAGTTTTTCACAAGTGAATCTGTAACAGAGGGACATCCCGACAAAATATGCGACGCCATCTCTGATGCGGTACTTGACGCTATACTGGAAAAAGACCCCATGGCACGTGTGGCATGTGAAACTGCAACAACCACAGGTATCGTGCTTGTAATGGGAGAGATCACTACTACAGCCAACATCGACGTGCAGACTATAGTAAGAGAAAAAATCAGAGAGATAGGCTACGACAGAGCGAAGTACGGCTTTGACTGTGACAGCTGTGCGGTCATTTCTTCTATTCACGGTCAGTCTCCCGACATCGCTCTCGGCGTGGACAAGTCTGCTGAAGCTAAGAGCGGTGAGCAGACCGACGGCTTTGATACAGGTGCAGGAGACCAGGGACTCATGTTCGGTTATGCATGCAACGAGACACCGGAGCTTATGCCTCTGCCGATATCCCTTGCTCACAAGCTCGCAAAGAAGCTGACCGAGGTAAGAAAGAACAAGACCCTGCCCTACCTTCGTCCCGACGGAAAAACTCAGGTAACAGTAGAGTATGCAGACGGAAAGCCCGCACGCATAGATACTATCGTAGTATCTACACAGCACGCGGGATCTGCCGAGCTGGCTGTAATACGCCGTGATATCATCCGAGAGGTAATAGATCCCGTGGTAGATGCAAAAATGATGGACTCCGCTACCAAGATCTATGTCAACCCCACAGGACGCTTTGTCATAGGCGGACCTAACGGCGACAGCGGTCTCACAGGAAGAAAGATCATCGTCGATACCTACGGCGGTTATTCACGCCACGGCGGCGGAGCCTTCTCGGGTAAAGACCCGACAAAGGTAGACCGCAGTGCTTCTTACGCGGCAAGATATATTGCAAAGAACGTTGTTGCGGCAGGACTCGCTGACAAGTGCGAGGTACAGCTGGCGTATGCTATAGGAGTAGCAAAGCCGGTATCCGTGCTTCTCGATACATTCGGAACAGAAAAGGTATCCACCGCTCTGATCGAGCAAAAGATCAAAGAGCTGGTCGATCTTCGCCCTGCGGCAATAATAGAAAGACTGGATCTTCGCCGTCCTATCTACTCAGCACATGCGGCATACGGACACATGGGCAGAGAGGACCTCGGCTCTCCGTGGGAGAAAACGGACCTTCGCGAAGAGCTGGCAAAGCTGCTCGGCTGAGCGAGTCTATAGCGTGATGCAGATCGTTTTATCAGCATAATTACAGTATTTGTGCCTTTCTTTTCGGAAAGGCACAACGCTTCTTTGAAAGCAGAAACGATCAAAAGAGAGGAGGATATATATGGCGGAGCTTGCACCAAACACACAGGACAGCACTCTGAGTGCTCTGTCGGGTACTGTATACGGCATAATCTACCAAAACGATACAAACGGCTACTGCGTCATTGAGATAGACGCAGGGGATGATGTGTATACGGCGACAGGGGTTTGTCCGTCTGTAGCAGAGGGTGAGCAGATCAGTGTATACGGTACATGGGTACACCACCCTGAATACGGCAGACAGTTCAAGTTTGATAACTACGAAAAGCACCTTCCGGCTACAGAGACCGCAATACTGAAATACCTCTGCTCGGGAGCAGTGAAGGGCGTCGGACCTGTCACTGCCGCAAAGATAGTCGATGCATTCGGCACAGACACCTTTGATGTAATGGAAAAGCACCCTGACTGGCTAAGCTCGATCGACGGCATATCAAAGAAAAAGGCTGAGAAGATCAGTGAGGAGTTTTGTGCGGTAGCGGGTATACGCACCGTAATGATGTTCTTTCGCGAGTATGTCGGAGTAGCGGCGTCTGTGAGGATATACAATCGCTGGGGAGCAGCGGCTGTGGAAAAAGTAAAAGATAATCCTTATATACTCTGCGAGCATATCAGGGGTGTCGGATTTGAGCGTGCGGACGATATAGCAGCCGCCATAGGAGCCGACAAAGACAGCCCGGAGCGTATTCGGGCAGGCGTGATATACCTTCTAAACTACAACGCCGGCCGCAACGGCCATACCTGCATGCCCAGAGAAAAGCTGACAGCAGCTGCAGCCGAATTGCTCGATATATCGGCACAGGCGGCAGACATACACATCGGTGCCATGGCAAGCTCTGAGCAGCTGGCAATGGATGTTCGAGACGGATGTGCATATATCAGCCACCCAAAATACCGCAAAAGCGAGCAATATATAGCCGCCAAGCTGTGTGCAATAGATCGAAGTGCCCACTCTAACAGCATTGGAGACTGCGAGAGGCTGATCAGCATGATCGAGCTTGAGCAAGGGATAAAATACGAGGGACTGCAAAGGCGGGCGATATACGAGGCGTTGCAGTGCGGTGTGTTTGTACTCTCGGGAGGTCCGGGAACCGGAAAGACCACCGTTATCCGAGCATTGATAGGCATATTTGAGAGTATGGGCATGAGAATCAGTCTGTGTGCTCCTACAGGCAGAGCCGCAAAACGCATGAGTGAGGCAACAGGCAGAGATGCGGCAACCGTACACAGACTGCTCGAGATGGACTACTCAATAGATGACGAGCCGCGGTTCATCAGATGCGAGAACAACCTGCTGGACTGCGAAATATTGATAATAGACGAGGCAAGTATGCTGGATGTCAGCATTACCGAGTCACTGCTGAAAGCATTAAAGCCGGGATGCCGCATCATACTCATAGGAGACAGCTCGCAGCTGCCGTCGGTGGGGGCGGGAAATGTTCTCTCTGACATAATCTCATCACAGCGGTTTTGCTGTGTATATCTCAAAAAGATCTTCAGGCAGGCAGAGCAAAGTCTGATAGTTACAAACGCCCACGCGATCAACAACGGAGAATACCCCGACATTACAAGGGTGGACGGTGACTTTTTCTTTCTTCGGCGTGAAAGCGACGAGCAAATAGCACAGACTGTAGCAGATCTGTGTGCACATCGGCTGCCAAAGACATACGGAGAGCAAGCCCGCTCGGGGCTTCAGCTGATCACACCGTCCAGGCGGGGTGCATGCGGTACGCAGAGCCTAAACGTGCTTTTGCAGCAAAGACTCAATCCCCCCTCCCCCGATCGCAGAGAGCTTCCCTTCCGCGGGATAGTGTTCCGAGAGGGAGACCGTGTCATGCAAACAAAAAACAACTACGACCTGATATGGGAGCGTGAGGACGGCTGTGAGGGGCACGGGATATTTAACGGAGACATCGGAAAGATAGTAAGCATAGAGCATTCTCGGGAATTTATGCGGATACAGTTCGATGACAGAGAGGTAAAGTATGATTTTACTCTGCTGGAGGAGCTGGAGCATGCATACGCCATCACAGTACACAAATCCCAAGGCAGTGAATATCCCACCGTCGTCATACCGATCTACTCTTGTCCCCCGATGCTGAGAACGAGAAATCTCCTCTACACCGCTCTCACCAGAGCCAAGAGCATTGCTGTGCTTGTCGGGCGTGAGGACATTCTCCGCTCAATGGTAGACAATGTACGTCAGGTACTCAGGTACACGGGACTGCGATACTTTATCGCTTCGGAGCAGAGCTGAGTACACCTCGAAATAATCACAAAAAAAGCATGATATAACAAACAAAACGAAAAGCATTCGCTATTGAGATAGCGGGTGCTTTTTGCTATAATAATTCTGAGAGAAACTATACTCATCCGATACTACAGCGAAAGGAATGCGTATCATACTACGCACGGAATGACAAAATGTCAGAGAAGAATTATATCAATCCCGCGTATCCCCATTTTCTGCATGGCTCGGACTACAATCCCGAACAGTGGAAGAATTATCCTGAGATCCTCAGCGAGGATATGCGTCTATTCAAGCTTGCCCACATGAACGAAATGACTATCGGTGTCTTTTCTTGGGCAGAGCTGGAGCCTGAGGAAGGCGTATTTGACTTTTCATTTATGGATCGTGCCTTTGACGATATAGAGGCGGCAGGAGGCAAGATCATACTTGCCACTCCCTCGGGTGCAAGACCCAAGTGGCTGGCGGACAAATATCCTGAGGTTCTGCGTACAAACGAGAAAAGAGAAAAAATGCTCTTCGGCAAACGCCACAACCATTGCTACACCTCTCCCGTTTACAGAGAGAAGATCGCTATCATCAACCGTAAGCTCGCCGAGAGATACGGAAAAAGACCCGGGCTTTATGCTTGGCATATTTCAAACGAGGTAAACGGTGAGTGCCACTGCGAGCACTGCCGTGCCGCTTTCATCGAATGGTGCAGAAAGAAGTACAACGGAGATATTGACCGCCTCAATCACGAGTGGTGGACCTGCTTCTGGAGTCACAAGTATTCGAGCTTTGAGCAGATAGAGCCTCCGTCATCTATAGGAGAAAATCTGGTTCACGGACTTGTGCTCGACTGGAAACGCTTCTGCACACATCAGACGGTGGACTTTATGCTTTGGGAGCAGCAGGACATCCGCACCCTGACCCCTGATATTCCCACCACAGCCAACCTCATGGGACTGTTCTCCGGTGTAGACTACAAAAAGCTCGCAGAGAGTGTTGACTTTGTATCCTGGGACAGCTACCCCGACTGGGGAGTTGTGGAAGGTGACAAGCGTATAGGTATCGAGCGTGCCTTCACCCATGACCATACAAGATGCCTCAAGCACAAAAACTTCCTTCTCATGGAGAGTACTCCCTCTCTTGTCAACTGGAAGGAAATAAACAAGCTCAAACGCCCCGGAATGCACCTGCTCTCTTCCCTGCAGGCAGTAGCTCACGGCTCTGACAGCGTGCAGTATTTCCAGTTCAGAAAGAGCCGCGGCTCCTCTGAAAAGATGCACGGTGCGGTCGTTGACCACTGCGGACACGAAAACACCAGAGTGTTCCGTGATGTTACCGATGTCGGCGTTGCTCTCGAAAAGCTCGATGAGATCTGCGGAACAAACTTCAAGAGTGAGGTTGCTGTTGTCCGTGATACAGAAAACCTCTGGGCGATCTCCGAGATCCAGGGAATGCAGAAATCAAACAAGCACTACACAGACACCTGCATTCAGCACTACTACCCCATGTGGGAGAGAGGTATCAATACAGACGTTATCTTTGCGACGGACGATTTCTCTCCGTACAAGCTCGTTATCCTGCCCATGCTCTACATGGTAACCGACGAGATGATCGACAAGATAGAAAAATATGTCCGTGAGGGCGGCAGAGTGATTGCTACATACACCCTCGGCCAGGCGAACGAAAATGACCTTGTACACCTCGGCGGCTTCCCCGCAGGAAAGCTCAAGGATGTTTTCGGCATCTGGGCAGAGGAACTGGATACCCTGTATCCCAACGAAGCAAACTACGTCATGTGTGACGGAGTACGCTACGAGGCAAAAGACTACTGCGAGATCATCCATGCAAACACCGCAGAGGTACTGGCAAAGTATGATTCTGACTTTTACGCAGGCATGCCTGCCGCAACCGTAAACAGCTACGGAAAAGGTAAGGCTTACTATATGGCGTTCAGAGACAAGAAGAAGGACTTTATCAGAGTGCTCACAGGCCTTGCTCTGGAAGATGCGGGCGTTGAGTCCTGCATAAAGACCAACTTCCCCGACGGCACGACAGCTCACGTCCGCGAGGCAGACGGAGTGAAATACTACTTTGTCGAGTGCTACACACCCGCCGGTGCCGAGATACAGCTCGACGGTGAGTACTACAGCATGCTCGACGGCAAGACCGTGACCAAGCTTACCTTTGACGGGGTAGGTGTGGCTGTTCTGAAAAAATAACAGATCGTCACGGCACTCTCCTCTTTTAATCACAGAGAACTTATCTAATCGGAGATGTCAGCAGCGTAACTCTCTGCTCCGATTAGATAGATTTGGCAAGTCGAACTTATGCAGGCGAGCGATAGCGAGTCGCTTCCTTCGCCACGCTCTAGGATGCTCCGCGGGTTTTCGCACCTAAACGGTGATGAAGAAAAGCCGCGGAGAGGAAAAAACAACGAGCAATACGAGGGCAACCCCTTGCCTGAGTAGTGCGACTATGTTTTTGACCCGTCCAGTCGG
>JAZNOK010000087.1:0-18496 GCA_045580775.1 Eubacteriales bacterium | reverse complement strand
GGGAATATTTTAATGACACGATATCCGTTTTCATGGTAAACCATGAAAACGGATATTTTGCTTTTTAAAAAAGTGCGTCTGCTGTCATGACTCCTTCGCACTGTCTTGTTGGGTTGAGTTTGTTTTTATGGAAAATGAAGTGCAAAAAGCGGTAATAACAACAATTTGGCACAAAAGAAATGTTGATTTTGAAGAAATAACTGTTGCGTTATTGTGAAAAAACATATTGACAGAAAAATGATATATTTGTTATACTCTTTGAGAACAATACAGCTCGCATGCTCACTGCGATGACCTGACGTATGGAAGAAATGATTTGCATATCGAGGAGGACCGAGCGATAACGGTTAGAAAGGTACACCTCGGCTATAGAGCAAACATGCGGAAGATGACAGCAGGCAGCGACCGCTGTAATAAAAAACAACGGAGGTAACACAAAAATGAAAGGTTTTGCAATGATCGCACCAAATCAGGTAGGTTGGATCGAAAAGGAGAGACCCACATGCGGTCCTCTCGATGCCATTGTTCGCCCTTTGGCAGTTTCTCCCTGTACATCTGATATACACACCGTATATGAGGGAGCTTTGGGAGAAAGATACAATATGATTCTCGGACACGAGGGTGTAGGAGAGGTAGTAGAGGTGGGCAGTCTTGTACGAGACTTTAAACCCGGTGACCGCGTACTTGTACCTGCAATTACTCCCGACTGGGGAGCAGTAGAATCTCAGGCAGGCTATTCCGTTCACTCAGGCGGTATGCTCGCAGGCTGGAAATTCTCAAACTTCAAAGACGGTGTGTTCGGTGAATTTTTCCATGTGAACGAGGCAGACGCAAACCTCGCGATCCTTCCAGATGGAATTGATCTTCCTTCGGCTGTAATGCTCTCCGACATGATCCCGACGGGTTTTCACGGAGTTGAGCTTGCGGATGTCCAGTTCGGAGACAAGGTATGTGTCATCGGTATAGGTCCTGTCGGACTTATGTCTGTTGCGGCGGCGGCTCTCCGCGGAGCATCCGATATATATGCTGTCGGCTCACGTAAGGTTTGTGCTGATGTAGCTGTGGAGTACGGAGCTACAGAGATAATCGACTATCACAATGGAGATATAGCTGATCAGGTGCTTGAGCTTACCGGAGGCAAGGGAGTAGACAAGGTAGTAATTGCAGGCGGTACGAGCGAACAGACATTTGCCGAGGCTGTAAAAATGGTCAAGGCAGGCGGCAGAATAGGAAATGTTAATTACCTTGGATCGGGTGACGTTATCATACCCCGTGTTGAGTGGGGGTGCGGAATGGGACACAAGACCATTGCAGGAGGTCTCATGTACGGTGGACGTCTCCGCATGGAGAAGCTTGCATCTCTTATTACTGCCGGTAGACTCGATCCTTCAAAATTGATCACACACAAGTTTGACGGATTTGAGCATATAGAGCAAGCTCTCATGCTTATGAAAGACAAGCCAAGAGACCTCATCAAACCTGTAGTTATTGTTTGATCTGTATAGCCGAACTCATATCGTTTAAAACCGATATGAGTTCGGCTCTCTTCGGCTATAACAAAAGAGCATCTCGGATTCTTAGTAGGCACCGAGATGCTCTTTTTTGATTATAGGGAATGCTTTTTTTGATTATAGGAAATGCGTTTTTTCGTCTTTGACGTATCTCTATGATAAAGATCGGTCGGCTTATGCAGTATGATAATAAGGTGCTGTGTTGTAATTAGCGGCAAATTGTAAACAAATCGTAAACAAATTCAAAAAAACGATAATTATTTGAAAAGTCCTTGTTTATATAAGTGAAAGGGTTTTTCAGAAAGTCTGACTGTTTGATCTTTTTATAGCTTTTTTATATATCGAAACAGCGGAGGTTGAGCACATGCATGCAAGAAAAGCCCCATGAAAAAGCGGATCTTACGGTTGTTGTACCGGAGAAAAAGAGATATCGGCGGTTCATGCCTGCGGTTCTTCCCAAAGTTGACAAAACACTTGACTCAAGGTATACTTATGAGGTGCCGGGGAGAGCAGGGGTTCTCCTTGGATATAAGTAAGAAATGATGGCTTTTTTAGGTACGTTGGGGACTTTTTCATAGCTGACTGCATGAGAGGACTTGACAGGGAAGGCCCGGGAGAATTTGTAGATGTTGATATGTTTGCTGAGCTTTTCGGATGACACCGAGAAGCTCGATATAGAGCAGCTCTATGAGCAGTATTATAAAGAGCTTCTTAACATTACCGCCGTAAAGCTGAAAGAGGCGGGGGACTCTAATTACGCTGATGATGCTCAGGACGTTGTACAAAATGTGTATTACAAGGTGGTTCGTTACCGGGATACGGTAGGACGCATACATAAAAACGGCATCAAGGGGTATCTGTATGTGATAGCATCAAACGAGGCTGTCAATTTCATGAACGGGAGAAAGCGTGCAGACAAGGCAAGAGCAGACTTTCCCTCCGGGATCGACGATGGGGACTTTTTTAAAATGCTGATGATAAAGGACCGCTACGACCGTGTAGTAGAGTGCATACTTGAGCTGGATGAAAGGTACAGCCGTCCGATGCTGTTATGCTATACATACGAGATGAGTGTAAAAGAAGCGGCACAACAGCTCGGTCTGACTGAGGCGGCTGTATATTCGCGGCTCAATACAGGAAAACGAAAGCTATTGGAAATGCTCAAGGAAAAGGAGGTGTGAATATGAAGAGGATACCGGATGATGACAGGGCGTTATTTGCAAAGGCATTGGGAGAGGCATTTGAGAAAAAATACGACAACGCCCGCACAGATAATGCAGAGGGGTGCTTGCCTTTGGAGAGAAACGCTGTGCGTGTGAGCAGAGCAGTACAATTATTCAGAAGAAAGCCTCTTTCGGTTGCTGCCGCTGTGGTCGTTGCAGTGTTGCTTGTGTGCGGATGCAATTCCGATTCACACAGAGAAAAAATGGCAGGCTTTGTCCTTCGATCAACCTCGGATGGCATACTGATAACTTACGCAAATAACAAAGATTATGAAGAGCATGGATTTGAGCGGTATGATCTGGGATATATTCCCGACGGATACAGCCCGGTCAAAGAGGAAAAACGCGAAGGGGTCAGCAACACATGGGTAAACGAGCAAAAACAGATAATCCGTTTTACTCAGAGTGATGCATGGATGGCGAGCAGCGTGGATGACCGAGGCTGTGAGAAGTACGCAATAGAGCATAACGGACTGCAGATACTGTATATGGAGCTTAACCCGAATTTTGTGCTGTATCAATATGTACAAGGAAGATACAAGTTTTCTATAGTGACCGAACAGAGATTTGAGCAAGATGAGATAATGCGGATGATAGACAGCGTTCATTTGATAGATGCTACATGATGATAAGGCGGATCGGTGTGCCGCAGAAAGGAGACAACATGAAAAAGAAGCTTACGAGAATTCTTACCTTTATACTTGCTATGCTGTGCGTCTGCTCGTCAGGAGCAGGGGTGTATGCTGACGATGTGCTTGAGCCAAACTACAACGTAGCTGTTGAGACCAGCTTTGGACTTGAGGTAGGCAGCGGCTATGCGAAGTTTTTCATTTCATACCTTGCTGATCCGGATCTCTTTGATCATGCTGAATGGGAGATGCAGCTGCAGAAAAAGGGACTGATCTTCTGGGGAGATGTAGATATACAGATATCTCAGATGTGGTTTTATGATTATGTTAAGGATATTTTCCTTCGTCAGGAGATTCCTGTCGCTACAGGAAAATACAGAGCGATATACACGCTTAGAGTAGTCGGTACCGACGGCAGCGTTGATACGATAACCGGCGTGAGCGAATACACCTACGGTTAAGTCCCCTCTCAAAACATATAAAAAATAAACAAAGATGAACTGACGGCACACCGACCTATTTCATCCTGCCTTTATCACGGTATATAACAGACTGACAGCAAACAACTCTCCTTTGAGTCTGAAAAACAAACGGGGCACGCTTTCGGCAGAAGCGTGCCCCGTTTGTTTGATATATTTTGCCTGTGAAAAGCATAAAAAGCCTTTACTTGTATGCAGAGACGGTCAGCTTTATATGCTGGCCCTTTGAGAGGAGTATGCCGTCTTCACGAAGACGCCTCAGCTCACGCATCATGGCACTTCTGTCCACGCATAGATACTTTGATAGTTCGGTCAGGGACATATTTATGTTGAATTCATTTGAGCCATGCTCGCCTGAGCACACAAGAAAGTATGTCAGCAGCTTTTCCCTCAGGGTTTTTTTGGCTAGTATGTTGAGCCTTTTTGTATCCTGCTTTGACTGGGCGACAACGAGCCTGTAGAGATTTCGAGAGAAACGCACATGGGCAGGGCATACATTCTCGCAAAAGTCACTTATCCTCTCAAAGTCCGTGTATGCCACCTCGCAATCGCTCTTTGCCTCTATGACATAATAATCATCCGCACTTACCGACATGAACATTGAGCCGAATATCCCTTCTCCGTCGTAGCTTTTTGAGTAGTACATCTCCCCGTCCGGATCAAAGTGTGCGAGCATAGCATCTCCCGACAGCAGAATGCCTACGGTGCGTTCAGGCAGGTCTTTTGTCGGGAACAGAGCTATGGTCTCTCCCTGCTTGTATTTTTTGACAAAAGCATCAAAACATGACAGCACGTCCAGCAGCTCTTTTTTTGTGAGTCCGTCATACAGTACACTCTGTCCCATAATGCTCCCTCCGATGGCTTAATACAGCTTGATAAATTCTTTTTTTATATTATATCATCTAACTGTTGCAAATGCAACAGTTTTTTTGTAACAGCTCGGGTATAATTGTATTTGCTCGCGGATGCACGTTTTTATTTATGCAACATGCACAAAAAATGAGAGAATTATTTCCATGAAAAAGCTGCCGTACCGCATGGCGTGTCGGCTTTTGATCTAAAGTGATTACCGTTTTTTGTTCATGACGCAACATTTTGATAAAAACTTGTCAGCTTAGGCAGGAGGACTGCGGCGGGACATTGTCCGCTTTTTTAAAAAAACAAACAAACGGTATACATGATACAGAAAGGGGTCAATATGCAGGTAGTAAAGAGAGACGGAAGCTCGGTGCTCTTTGACCGATCCAAGATAGTTACAGCCATACAGAAGGCAAACGCGGAGGTTGAGCCGGCAGAGAGGGCGACCTATGAGCAGATAGATGAGATAATTGAGCATATAGAGGGAAAACACCGCTCCAGGATGCTTGTCGAGGATATTCAGGATATCATAGAAAAGAGACTGATGATGTACGGCAAGCACTCGCTCGCAAAGACATATATCATATACAGATACACAAGAGCCCTTGTCAGAAAGGCAAATACCACCGATGACTCCATTCTGTCTCTGATCAAAAATTCCAACAAGGATGTTATGGAGGAAAACTCGAACAAGAACGCGGTTATAGCCTCCACTCAGCGTGATCTTATTGCAGGAGAAGTGTCAAAGGACCTTACCCGCAGGGTGCTTTTGCCTGAGAAGATATCAAAGGCACATGATGACGGCGTTTTGCATTTTCATGATGCAGATTACTTCCTTCAGCCTATTTTCAACTGCTGTCTTGTCAACATAGGAGACATGCTCGACAACGGCACTGTTATGAACGGAAAGCTCATTGAGAGTCCAAAGAGCTTTCAGGTGGCGTGTACTATCGTCACTCAGATAATTGCCGCTGTCGCATCCAGCCAGTACGGCGGACAGTCTGTGGATATAAGGCACCTGGGAAAGTATCTTCGCCGCAGCCGCGAGAAGTTCTACGATCAGATAAGAAAGTTACACCCCGAGCTTTCCGAGCAGACTGTGGTGGCACTCGCAGAGGAGCGTACACGTGATGAATTGCGTTCGGGAGTACAGACGATACAGTATCAGATAAACACCCTCATGACCACAAACGGTCAGTCTCCGTTTGTTACGCTGTTTTTGTATATAGACGAAAACGATGAATACGTCAATGAAAACTCTACGATAATCGAGGAGATACTTCGCCAGCGTTACGAGGGAATAAAGAATGCCGTAGGTGTGTATGTTACACCTGCCTTCCCGAAGCTTGTATATGTGCTTGATGAGTGCAACTGCCTCGCGGGAGGAAAGTATGACTATATCACCAAGCTGGCTGTGAAGTGCTCGGCAAAGAGACTCTACCCCGATTACATCTCCGCAAAGAAAATGCGTGAAAATTATGAGGGCAATGTATTCAGCCCGATGGGTTGCCGTTCCTTCCTTGCTCCTTGGAAGGATGAGGACGGAAACTACAAATTCGAGGGACGCTTTAATCAGGGCGTTGTTTCGATAAACCTGCCCCAGATAGGTATTTTGGCAAAGGGAGACGAGGAGAAGTTTTGGAAACTCTTTGACGAGAGACTGGAGCTGTGCTTTGAGGCACTTATGTGCCGCCATGAAGCACTCAAAAAGGTCACAAGCGACGTCAGCCCTGTCCATTGGCAGTACGGAGCTTTGGCCCGCCTGGAGAAAGGTGCGAGCATTGAGCATTTGCTATACGGCGGTTATTCTTCCATTTCTCTTGGGTATATAGGGCTGTATGAGCTTACAAAGCTCATGTGCGGAGTCAGCCAGACTGATCCTGTCGGACACGAGTTTGCTCTCAGAGTAATGCAGCACATGAGAGAGGCGACCGACAGATGGAAGGCGGAGACCAATATCGGATTTGCTCTCTACGGCACACCTGCAGAGTCTCTGTGCTACAGATTTGCAAGAATAGACAAGGAACGCTTCGGTACGATCGAGGATATCACCGACAAGGGGTATTACACAAACTCCTATCACATAGATGTCCGCGAGGAAATTGATGCATTCAGAAAGTTTGAATACGAAACACAGTACCAGAAGATATCCTCCGGAGGAGCGATATCCTACTGCGAGATACCGAATATGCGTCATAATCTCAAGGCTCTTGAGGAAGTAGTGAAGTTCATATATGACAACGTCCAGTACGGTGAGTTCAACACAAAGTCTGACTACTGTCAGGTGTGTGGCTATGACGGAGAGATAATCATCAATGATGAGGGCGAGTGGGAATGCCCGCAATGCCACAACCGCGACCATGCGAAGATGAACGTTACTCGCCGCACCTGCGGGTATCTGGGCGAGAATTTCTGGAATGTAGGAAAAACGAAGGAGATAAAGGCGAGGGTTCTTCACCTTTGATCCGATACGTGAAAAAGCAAACTTAAAAGCGGGGAAACATGTCTTTCCCCGCTTTTGAGCGGAAGTAGGAGATCGAAACATGAATTACGCAACAGTAAAGAAATACGACGTGGCAAACGGCCCGGGGATCAGGGTATCGCTGTTTGTTTCGGGATGCCGCCACGGATGCCGTGACTGCTTTAACCGCGAGGCATGGGACTTTTGCTTCGGCTCTGAGTTTGACCGGACTGTGATAGAAGAGATACTTGACGCCTGCGGCAAAAGCTATATAGCGGGGTTGAGTGTGCTGGGCGGAGAGCCGTTTGAACCGGAGAACCAGCAGGGTGTACTTGAGCTGCTGCGTGCTTTCAGAGTGCGTTATCCCGAAAAGGACGTATGGTGCTACACAGGTTTTTTGCTTGATGAGGAGCTGTTGAGCACGGACTGCAGAGCACACACTCCTTATGTAGAGCAACTGTTAAACAATATAGACTATCTTGTGGACGGCAGATATGAAGCTGACAAAAAGGATCTTTCGCTGCGTTTTCGCGGTTCGTCAAATCAGCGTATCATAGATGTACGTGCTACTTTGGCGGGAACAGATGTTCACTGTCCGATTCTATGGGATGAGAGTGCGGATGCTGTGAACTTTGACAAATAATAGAAAAATAATATATGATCGGAGAATGAAAATGAAACCTACAGTAAAGGTAAAAAAGACAGACCCAAGAGCTACCCTCCCGACACTCGGCTCGGAGTATGCCGCGGGAGCGGATCTTTACGCGGTACTTGATGCTCCATTGACCATACAGCCGTCCGAGACGGTGCTTATACACACCGGACTTGCAATGGAGATACCGTGCGGATATGCGGGGCTGATATATGCACGCAGCGGACTTGCATCAAAAAAGGGTCTCGCTCCCGCAAACAAGGTTGGTGTAGTGGATGCTGATTACAGAGGAGAGGTAATGGTAGCTTTGCACAATCACTCGTCTGTTGCAGCGACAGTAGAACACGGCGAGAGAATAGCACAGCTGGTCATAGCTCCCTTTCTTGAGGTGAACTACGAGCAGGCAGATGAACTTTCGGATACGGTTCGCGGTACGGGCGGATTTGGCTCTACGGGAACAAAGTAAAAACGGCATTAAAAAAGGGCTCTTACTGATTTTGAACCGATCCGTTAAAAACGGACAATGACAAAAAAACCTCCTAGGGTAGAATTAAGCAAACTACCATAGGAGGTCTTTTTTGTGCTGTCCGTACAATTTGGGGCACAACATTTTTCGGTAAGGCCCATTTTAGTTAAGTTATGCAGTTTAGCGGAGTGCGTCAGGCTTTTTGGATGCATTTTGCAGCGTGCCGGCTGCCGCATCAGTCAATAATATCTTCGACAAATCTGACAAGCATTTCATCAAGCGAGCTTATTTTGTCTTTTGCAGTGTTGAATTTCAAAACGGCTGTGCTTATTGTATTCTTTGCACCTTTTTTTGCAAAAGCGACAGCTGTGCCGACCGTATCCTTTGCATTTTCAAGTTTGCGTGATGCTTTTTCTTCATAGTAAGGTTTTTTGAGCAGGGCAGCGGTGTACAGCCTTTTTGCCGTTGCGAGCTGATCGGATAAAAGTCCAAAGCTCGTTATGGTATATGTATGTACGGTTTTTTCTTCGCTTTGCTCCTGTGCGGTGCTTTTGTATGAGAGCTTGTACAGCGGGGCGTGGTAGGTTGTTTCTCCGTTTTGCTTTTCTACTCTGTACGGAATGAGCAGACTTGCGGCGTAACCGCCGATCAGGGTGGCTTTTGCAATTTTCAGAGTTTTTTGTGCCAGGTTTTCGCAGTTTGACATATTTGCTCCTTTCTGCTCAATGCTTGTAATCCTTCAGTTTTATCGTATATTCATTGTAGATCGCCATGTACTTTTTGTATACGGCTTCGCTTATCTTTCCCTCCGAAAAAAGCTCCTCTGATCTTGCAAGGATCTTTTTTCTGTCATTGTGAGCAGGCTCTTTGTAGTTGTTTTGGAGATTGATCTTCATGCTCTCCACTATCTTCTCTAGCTCCCGCTCGCCTTTAGATCTGAATAATCCGAACATGGCATGTTATCCTCGCTTGTGTGTGTTCTCCGGTTGCCTTTCGGAGCTTTCGTTGTGTTTTTCGATCTGATCTTCTTTTTTGTTCTCGTTTTCCGGTGCGTTTGAAGTGAGCATGTATTTTGCTAACAGCTTCTTTGCCGCAACGACAACGCCGACAGCTAACAGAATAAACGCCACCAACACCAAAAACGGCGTAGGATTTCTGCCTTCTATAGCTTGTATCAGATCGTCCACCGAAGGGAGCGACAGGATGCTCTTTATGTTCAGCTGTGCAACGAAAAAGCTGTGATACTTCTCAAACGAGCTGCCGTCGTCATTCTTATAGCTGCAGTTTATTTGGGCATACAGCTTGTAGCTGCCGCCTTGAGCAGGGGGAGTTATGGTTCCTGTGCCGCTGTAGTAGTGGCGGTGGCCGTCGGCACTCTCAAGCATAAAGCCGCTTACCTTCGTGATATCTGCGGCGTTTTGCTCTACTCCAAGTCTTTGATAAATATCTCTGTCGGAATACAGAGAATTGATTACGACCTGAGGGATAGGTGAGTCTTTTGAATACTCTTCTTCAAAGGTAGTTATTGTGCGGTGTGTAGGTGAGGAAAACAGCTCTATTTCCGACTCTGAGAGTGTTCCTGTATAGCACAGATAAAGATTCGGGGAGTCTGTTATTACCGCGTTGTAGCACAGTTCCGCAGGTTCGAGCTCTGAGCAGTATGATGCGTATTGTCTGAGCGGATGTACGGATTGCGGTGAAAGACCGTTTTGATCGGATACCAGAGAAAAGTACTTGTGTTCCTTTCTTTGACAGAGAAGAGTTACTACCGAGCTTTGCTCTGTTGCGAGTGTAAAGAACTTGACATTTCTGTTTTTGATATCCGAAAAAGGGAATTCCCCGATCAGGGTGTTGAGTGACTCTTGGTCATACATAGGCTCTGCGTCCGACAGGGTTATCTTTGCACAGTAGGGGAGCGAGAGCGGCTCTGTCTTGTATTCAAGATGCTCGAGAAGATTCGCTTCGAGTGAAAAATCCCCCTTGGAATACACGAATAGATAAGAGCTTGTGCTGTATGACACTTCGCATGCATCTCCCGCCATATAAGTGTCGGATGCGTGGCTGATATGAGGTGCACGGTAGTTTCCGCAGTCTGTATACAGTACCGCGTATACATCCGAGAGGTCAGGGGTGTTTATTTTGTATGAGAGTACAGAGCCGGCAGTATGCACTATCTCGAATACACTGACAAGGTAATCGGTGCTCGGATACATGGTTTTCGGATAGAGCTTTGTGACCTTGTTTGTTTGATGCGATCTTTCGGTGTACTCGGCACGGTGAGGAAAGGAATCGAGCCTGTTTTGCGAGTAGCCTGTAGAGGCACTTATCTCGACGGATGCTGTATAGCTGCCCGCCGCTGAGCTTCTGTCTGTCAGAACCACGTGATATGTTCCTGTGTAAGAAGGAATGAACTGCAGCAGAGTTACCTCTCCTTCACCTGCCTTTTTTTCACAGATGAGCTGTGCGGTGTCTGTATAGACAGAAACAGTAAGTGTGCTGTCCGGCAGTGAGTCTGATGCGGCTTTTCCCTTTGTATAGCAGATGGTGACTATGCTCATAGCAGGGGAGTGAAAGGTCAGTGTCTCGGAGCACATGTCGCTTGATTGATGCGAGAAGGTATGCTCACCCTTGTACGGGAGGACGATCGGCTCGTCGTATCTCTTTGAATAAAGCTGCATGCTGTCAGCCGTGCAGGTGGCGGCAAGAGCTCCCCACAGCAACACAAACGAAATTAACAATGCAGCTGTGCGAAGACCTTTACGTGGCGAAATGTATTTGTTCTTTATGGATCTCGGTTTCATAGTATCTTACCGACTCCTTTTAAAAAAGCTGTCATTTGTATCACTATTTTAGCAAATTTTCCCATCACTGTCAAGTGATAGTGCACACAGTGGTGCTGCTGTGACATGATTATGCAAAAACTATAAGCAAAGAATATGAACAGAAAATAAATTTTAGTTGTAAAATAATTTTTTAGGTTGAAATTGACCGAAGTATGATATATAATATGTATATAGTATGTAAACTAAAATCCCAAAGTATGCCTATGAGGCAAACAATGGTCATAAATACAAGTTGGTGAGCGGATAATACCGCTCGAAAGGATAGATATAATGGGAATGGGAAAGGATGTAGGCATCGACCTTGGCACGGCTACAGTTCTCGTTTATGTAAAGGGCAAGGGAATAGTAGTCAACGAGCCGTCCGTGGTGGCACTTGACAAGAACACCATGAGATTGCGTAAGGTCGGAAGAGAAGCCAGAGAAATGCTCGGGCGAACCCCCGAGAACATAGTTGCACTACGTCCGCTGCGAGACGGAGTGATCAGTAAGTACGATATTACTCAGCAGATGATACAGTATTTTCTCAACAAGGCATGCGGTCCGCAAATACTCAAGCCGAGAATGGTAATATGCATACCGAGCGGAGTATCCGAGGTTGAGAAGAGAGCAGTGCTCGATGCGGCGACTCAGGCAGGCTCGAAGAAGACCTACCTTGTAGAGGAGCCTGTTGCGGCGGCGATGGGAGCGGGCATTGACATTACGCTTCCTACAGGAAATATGATAGTAGATATCGGGGGAGGTACTACCGATATCGCTGTGATATCGCTCAATTATGTCGTTGTATCCGATTCGATCAAGGTAGCAGGAGACAAGTTTGACGAGGCTATCATACGCTACGTCAGAAAGAAGCATAAACTGCTCATCGGTGAGACTACGGCGGAGCTTATCAAGAGACGTATCGGCACGGTATGGGATGTAGACGACTCGAGATATATAGACATCAAGGGCAGATGCCTGGTTCAGGGATTGCCGAGAGTAGTGCGTATCTATTCGCGTGAGATGCTCGAGGCACTCGAGGAGCCGATATCTCTCATAATAGAGTCTATTCGCGGAGTAGTGGAAAAAACCCCACCCGAGCTTGTCGGAGATATACTCAATAACGGTATTATCCTCACAGGCGGCGGCTGTCTGCTCCTCGGACTTGACAAGCTGATATCATACGTCACCGGCATAAAGACGGTTATAGCGAAAAATCCGGAGAGATGTGTTGCCCTCGGCACCGGCAAGTGCCTTGAGAATCTTTCCGCTATGCCTGAGGTACATATCACGGATTTTTAACATTTGATCAAAAGACACAGAAAACGGTGCCGAAAGCACCGTTTTCTGACATAACAACTCATTTTATTGCAACTTTTTTATTGACATGTGAAAAGCCGCAGACGGCTTTCAGAGGAATTGTAAAATGCAAGGGCTGTTCAAAAGAATAATACGTTTTTTTACTCCCGAGGGGATGCTCGGCAGAACACAGCGGATAGGGGAGCTTGACAGCACAAAGACGGTATATCGGACCTTTTTGGTGTTGGCGTGGCCCGCAATGGCGGAGTCGCTGCTTACTGCTCTCACGGGGTTTGTCGATACTGCGATGGTAGGTACTATCGGAGATGCGGCTATTGCGGCGGTCGGACTGACAAATCAGCCCAGACTTCTGTTTTGGTCCTTTTTTACTACTCTGAATCTTGGAGTGCTGGCTGTTGTCGCCAGAAAAAAAGGAGAAGGCGACAGAGAAGGGGCGAATGACTGCCTTCACAAAGGGCTTGTCGCCTGTGCTCTGATGGCGGTTATTATTTTTGCGATCTCGTACTTTTGTGCGGAGCCTCTGCTGGAGTTTGCAGGGGCGGAGCCTGAGGTAATAGACTACTCGGTCGAGTATTACCGTATAATTATGGGCGGTCTGTGCCTGTATTCTATTGCTCTGTGCATCAATGCAGCTCAGAGGGCAACTTCGAATACACGTATCGCTTTCACTACATCGACTACGCTCAACATTGTGAATGTTATCATGAACTACCTTCTCATCGGAGGAAAGTTTGGATTTCCTGCACTCGGAACCAAGGGTGCGGCTATAGCTACTTTTTGCGGAAACGTAGCGGGACTTGCTGTCAGTGTAATAGCCCTATGCAGAAAAAACGGATATCTTAAATTTGATATTCGACGCTGTTTCAAACGCGGCACGCGTGTCATGTCTGCTATATGGCAGGTGTCCAGCGGTGCTGCCGCGGAGCAGCTCGTCATAAGGATCGGCTTTTTCACCTTTGCAAAGATCGTGGCAGATCTCGGTACAGAGAGCTTTGCTGCTCATCAGATAGGAATGAATATCATTTCTTTGTCTTTTGCCTGCGGAGACGGTCTGGGCGTCGCGGCATCTGCCCTTGTAGGTCAGAATTTGGGTCGAGGCAGACCGGATATGGCTATGATATACGGCAAGGCGGGACAGCGTATCGGTTTTTTCTTCTCGGCGGTGCTGTTCAGTGCGTTTACCGTTTTCCCGAGTCAGATCATAGGCGTGTTTACCGATACTCCCCATGTAGTGACGCTGACACGCGGAATAATGTACTTTATCGCTCTTACCAGTATCACGCAGATCGGTCAGGTTATTTTTTCAGGATGCTTACGCGGGGCGGGAGACACGAGGTTCATGGCAGTGGCGTCGCTGATATCGGTAACTCTCATCAGACCTGCAATGTGCTATCTGTGTTGCTTTATCATCGGACTTGATGTTGTGGGGGCTTGGCTTGCACTGTTTTTAGATCAGAGTCTCAGATGTGCCATATCGTCGGTACGCTTTGCCCGAGGAAAGTGGATGAGCATTAAGCTGGGATGACACACGTGATCGGACCGTAGTTTAGACATACATTATTGTACTTGTGAATAAAAACAAAATTGCTCTTTTGGAGGGAATATGGATTTTTCGGGATACAGATCTGAGAAAATGCTTAGCTTTTTCTATGAGATAACAAAAATACCGCGTGCTTCATACAAGGAAGACAAGATAGCTGATTATCTGTGTGAGTTTGCACGCGAGCGTGGACTTTCATGTGTGCGTGATGAATATCACAATGTTCTGATCTCTGCACCGGGAACACAGGGCAGAGAACAGGAGAGAGCGGTGCTTTTGCAGGGGCACACCGACATGGTATGCGAGTGCGAGCTTGGCTATGAGTGGGATGTAGAGCGAGAGGGCGTTCGTGCGTATATCGACGGTGATTTTATCAAGGCAGAGGGAACTACTCTCGGAGGCGATGACGGTGCGGCGGTTGCTGCTATGCTTGCGATCCTTGACGGTGCGGCTGATTCTCACCCGCCTCTGGAGTGCCTGTTTACTACCTGCGAGGAGGTTGGACTGGATGGGATCAAGAACTTTGATCTGTCACAGATCAAAGCCCGCCGTATGTTTAATCTTGACTCGGAGTGCGAGGGCGAGGCTATCATCTCGTGTGCCGGAGGGGTCCGCACAGACATAACGGTAAAGGCGGATTTCTGCGATTTTGACCGTGCGGCACTGAAGATCACGGTAAAGGGCCTTGCGGGAGGACACAGCGGTGCTGACATTCATCTTGGCAGGCAGAATGCTTCAAAGATACTTGCAAATGTGCTCAAGGTCATCTTTAAGGATACAAAAAACAATCTTGCACAGATCTTCGGGGGAACAAAGGACAATGCGATCACGAGAAGTGCGTATGCTGTCATCTCGGTGAAGGATACCGCCGGTGTAATAGATACCGTAGCTATGCTCGAGCAGAAGATCAGGGCTGCTATGACTTCTGAGGACAGCGAGCATTTTGAGATAACGTGCGAGCGTACCGAAGCTCCGGATTATATGTGCGAGCATGAGGCGAGCGTAGCCGTAGCAAATCTGATATCACTGCTTCCGTGCGGAGTTTTGGGATGGATAGATGAAGATGCAGGGATGGTAGAGTCGAGTGCCAATATCGGCATTGTGAACACTGACAGCGAGGGCTTTCATATAACAGTCTCCAGCCGCTCCAACGACGAGGCAAAGCTCGACAATCTCGAATACATTCTTGACAATTTTGCGGTTTTGTATGGATGTGAGCTTACCCACAAGAACAGATATCCCGGCTGGAAAAATGCTGAAGGCAGTCCTATTGAGTCTTTGTATAAAAATACCTACAGAGATCTGTTCGAAGAGTATCCGAGGATCTGTGCTATTCACGCGGGTCTTGAGTGCGGAATAGTTAAAAAAGCGATCCCCGACATGGATATCATTTCCATAGGACCTACAATGTACGATATACACACTCCGAGAGAACGCATGTCTCTGTCATCATGTGACAGGTTTTGGCTTACTCTCTTGCGGATGCTCGAGGACAGAGCGTAATTTCACACGATCACAATGAAGGGAGGACAACGGAAGATGATCATCGGAGGAATGCAGAAAATGACCCTGCTCGATTATCCTGGCAGGATAGCATGTATTATTTTTACTCACGGGTGTAACTTCCGTTGCCCTTTTTGCCACAATGCACCGCTTGTTACAGATCAGCCGAGCGTCATGTCGGTCGATGAAGTGATGGAATATCTGAAAAAACGCATAGGCATCCTTGACGGTGTGTGTGTCAGCGGAGGTGAGCCTACTTTGCAGAAGGATCTGCTCGGATTTCTTGAGGAAATAAAGGCTCTTGGCTATTCGGTAAAGCTCGATACAAACGGAACATCACCCGGTGTCATCAAAGAGGCGGTAGAGCGTGGACTTTGTGATTATGTTGCCATGGATATCAAAAATTCGAGAGAAAAGTATCAGAAGACAGCTGCCTCATGTGTAGATATGTCTCTGATAGAGCAGAGTGTCGATTATCTTCTCGGCGGGGCGGTTGACTATGAATTTCGCACTACTGTCACACGACAGCTTCATACTGAAGATGATATTCGTGCTATCGGTGAGTGGATAAAGGGAGCGAAGCGTTACTTTTTGCAGACCTTTGTCTGTTCGGGTGAACTTGTAGGAGAGGGAATGAGTGCATACAGCAATGATGAGATGAACGCCCTTGCGGAAGCTGTACGTGAGTATGTTCCGAATGCTTGCGTGAGGTGATACGGATCTCGTTTTCCCTGTCCCGATTTATGCCCTTGGCGGCAATTTTGCAGTGTAGAAAATGCCAAAAATACAAAATATATCATGACTGTTGCATTTGCAACAGTTTTTTTCTTTACGGTCGTGTATAATTGTCTTTGCTCGGAAAAACGCAATTTCTTTTGTGCAATATGTACAAAAATTGCTTTAACACTCGGAAAATTCAGCAGTTGCTTTTTCTCGGGTACCGCATGCCAATGCGGTTTTTAACATGTAATATAATATATATACATCAACAAAAAAGGAGAACAGCTATGTACAACGTAGTAAAGCGTGACGGAAAGATAGTCGAACTTGACCTGTCAAAGATCGGCAAGGCTATCGAGCAGGCGTTTGAAGCCTGCAAAAAGCAGTATCACAAGGATATCATAGACTTTTTGGTATTGAAGGTAACAGCGGAGTTTGAGCCCTTTATCGAAAATGAGTCTATCGGAGTGGAGAAGATCCAGGACAGCGTCGAGAGTGTGCTTATCAAGGCAGGCTATGATGATGTGGCAAAGGCATATATTCTCTACCGTAAGCAACGTGAGAAGATCAGAAACCTCAACTCCACTATTCTCGATTACAAGGATGTCGTTGACAATTATCTGAAGATAAATGACTGGAGAGTAAAGGAAAACTCCACAGTCACGTATTCTGTCGGCGGACTTATTCTTTCAAACTCGGGAGCCATCACGGCAAACTACTGGCTCTCTGAGGTGTATGACGACGAGATAGGAAATGCTCACAGAAACGCAGATATTCATATACATGACCTTTCTATGCTATCCGGTTACTGTGCAGGCTGGTCGTTAAAGCAGCTGATCCAGGAGGGACTCGGCGGTGTTACAGGAAAGATAACCTCAGCACCTGCAAAGCATCTGGCTACTCTTTGCAACCAGATGGTCAACTTCCTCGGTATTATGCAAAACGAGTGGGCAGGAGCTCAGGCGTTCTCCTCATTTGATACCTATCTTGCTCCTTTCGTAAAGGCGGACAACCTCACCTACGATCAGACCAAGAAGTGCATTGAGTCTTTCGTCTACGGAGTAAATACTCCAAGCCGTTGGGGCACTCAGGCACCTTTCTCGAATATTACTCTTGACTGGACGGTTCCTGCTGACCTGGCGGAGCTTAACTGTATCATCGGAGGCAAGGAAGTTGACTTTAAGTACAAGGACTGCCAGGCTGAGATGGATATAGTCAACAAGGCGTTTATCGAGGTAATGATAGAGGGAGATGCAAACGGCCGCGGCTTCCAGTATCCTATCCCCACCTATTCTATCACACGTGACTTTGACTGGTCTGACAAGGAGAACAACAGACTTCTCTTCGAGATGACTTCAAAGTACGGAACACCGTATTTTTCAAACTACATCAACAGCGACATGGAGCCAAGCGACGTCAGAAGTATGTGCTGCCGTCTGCGTTTGGACCTCAGAGAGCTCCGCAAAAAATCCGGCGGATATTTTGGATCGGGAGAGAGCACGGGATCTGTCGGCGTTGTTACCATCAATATGCCTAGAATAGCGTACCTTGCAAAGGACGAGGCGGACTTCTACGAGCGACTGGACAAGCTCATGGATATTTCAGCCCGCTCACTTAAGGTAAAGCGTACCGTAATTACAAAGCTTCTTGAAGCGGGACTGTATCCTTATACAAAGAGATATCTCGGAACATTCAACAATCACTTCTCGACTATCGGACTTGTCGGAATGAACGAGGCATGTCTTAATGCCGGCTGGATAGGAGAGGATCTCACCCACGAGAAAGCACAGCTGTTTACTCAGGACGTGCTCAATCACATGCGTGAGCGTCTTTCAGACTATCAGGAAAAGTACGGAGACCTTTACAACCTCGAGGCAACACCTGCTGAGTCTACCTCCTACAGACTTGCAAAGCACGATGTTGAAAAGTACCCCGACATCATCAATGCGGCAACCGAGAAGGGCGGCTCTCCCTACTATACAAACTCATCTCACCTGCCTGTCGGATACACGGATGATATATTTACCGCTCTTGATATTCAGGACGAACTGCAGACACTTTACACCTCCGGAACAGTATTCCATGCGTTCCTCGGAGAGAAGCTTCCGGATTGGAAGAGTGCGGCATCTTTGGTCAAGAAGATCGCAGAGAACTACAAGCTTCCATACTATACTCTGTCCCCCACATACTCCGTATGCCAGAGCCACGGCTATATAGCAGGCGAGCATTTTGAGTGTCCGGAGTGCGGAGCAAAGACCGAGGTCTACAGCCGTATCACGGGTTATTACCGCCCAAGTCGGATCGTAGCCATGTCG
>JAZNOK010000086.1:0-2275 GCA_045580775.1 Eubacteriales bacterium | reverse complement strand
TTCGATCGAGAATGAACACCTTTTTCACTCCGTTTCTGATAGCTTCAACACAGCACTCTACTTTCGGTATCATTCCTCCGGATATGATACCGTCAGCCATCAACAGCGGAGCTTCTGACACGTTGATCTTCTCGATCAATGTAGAGGGATCATCTTTATCTCTGAGTATCCCTGCGATATCTGTCATGCTTATCATACACTCTGCCTTGAGCATTCCTGCGATCCTCGCAGCTGCTGTATCCGCATTTATATTATAGATATTACCATCATCATCAACGCCCACAGTAGATACTACGGGAATATAACCGCAGTCAAGCATGTCAGTGATCGGCTTTGTATTGATATCTGTGATCTCACCGACAAAACCCAGTTTAGGGTCGAGCTGTTTTGCCTTGATCAGATACCCATCCATGCCGCTAAGGCCTATAGCGTTACCACGCTTGGATTGAAGCAATGACACAAGCGACTTGTTAACCTTGCCTGCAAGTACCATTTCAACTATCTCTGCTGTTTCCTTGTCAGTCACACGAAGTCCGTTTTCAAATCGGCTCTCCTTGCCAACTCTCTTTAACATATCACTGATCTCAGGACCGCCTCCGTGCACGAGCACAACCTTGATACCGATAAGAGACAGAAGAACTATGTCTCCCATAACAGCATCTTTTAGCTCCTCGTTTATCATAGCGTTTCCGCCGTACTTGATAACTACGATCTTGTCATAATACTTCTGTATATAAGGAAGTGCCTGAGTCAGCACCTCAGCCCTTTGGGCATTAGAGATAAAACCGCTTTCACTCATGTTCTGTAATCTCCGTTAATCTTTACGTATTCGTATGTAAGGTCGCATCCCCATGCTGTTGCATTGGCTTCTCCTGAATTCAGATCAACACATATTTGGATTTCGTCTTCAGAAAGTACAACCTTTGCTATATCCTCAGAAAAATCAATACCTCGTCCGTCGCGGCATACATCGACAGATCCGGCTTTGCTTTTGAATGAAACGTCGATCTTATCTGTGTCAACATCAACACCGCTGTAGCCTATGGCACAAAGAACTCTACCCCAGTTCGCATCCGAACCAAACATTGCAGCCTTTACAAGAGAGGAGCATATAACGCTCTTTGCGATCACAGCAGAAGTATCGTAATCAACACCGCCGCTTACTACACACTCAAGAAGCTTCGTGGCACCCTCACCGTCAGCCGCTATAGATCGGCAAAGATACGTGGTGGTTTCAGACAAAGCTGCACAAAAAGCATCAAACGCTTCTCCCTCGCAGACTATCTGTTCATTTTTTGCTGCTCCGTTTGCAAGAACGGATACCATGTCATTAGTCGATGTATCTCCATCAACACTTATCATATTAAACGAGTGCTTTATATCCTCGCTGAGTGCTTTACGGAGCATTTCGGGAGATATCGCAACATCGGAGGTGATAAATACCAGCATCGTTGCCATATTGGGATGTATCATACCGGAGCCCTTTGCAATTCCACCGATGTGACATTCCACACCGCCAACCTCAAACTTAAAAGATATTTCTTTCAGTTTAGTATCGGTAGTCATTATTCCCTCTGCCGCATTTTTGCTTCCGTCAGATGAAAGCTGCTCAACAAGAGAGGGGATTCCGCACTTTATCGGAGCAAGGTCAAGAGGCTGACCGATAACACCTGTTGATGCAACAACGATATCTTTTGCTGAAATGTTCATCTCCGCAGCCAGTGCTTCACACATACCCTCGGCTATCTCGATACCGTTCTTGTTGCATGTATTTGCATTTCCGCTGTTACAGATGACAGCATGTGCGTATCCGTCGCTCACATTCTCTTTTGTCACGTAGATAGGAGCACCTTTTACAAGATTCTTTGTATATACGCAAGCGGCAGCTGCCTTTTTCTCTGTATAGATCAATGCGAGGTCACGCTTTGACTTGTTTTTTCTGATGCCGCAATGAACTCCCGAAGCGACAAATCCCTCTGCGGCACAAACGCCGCCTTCAATTTTCTCTATTTTAATCTTACTGTTCATTTTTTTGATCCTTATGTGATAATTTGAGTCATTCGCTGAGATTCAGACAATAATCGGTAGGTTTCCCTGTTACGAGGTTGAGGCACTCTACAGCCGCACCCGAAGCTCCCTTGCCAAGATTGTCATACAGAGCACATAACATTATTCTATCCTCATTCCCACATACAGACACCAGCATATTATCAAATCCAGACACACCCGCCGCAGAAATAAAACCAAAGTCGGAGGCCAAGCGGTCTTAGGAAGA
>JAZNOK010000085.1:0-28030 GCA_045580775.1 Eubacteriales bacterium | reverse complement strand
GCATTTCTGCGACGCTTTCAATCGAGTTCACTTTTCTATAATCAAACAATGCAAAAGACAGCATAGCCATCATAGACTATGCTGCCTTTCTCTGTTATCCTATTCGGTTTTCGTTTTCTCCGTTAAGGACATCCCGCTTTTCGCTTTGTATTTTTGTCTGTACTGCTCCGGAGTAAGTCCGTATTTGTTTTTAAACAAAGAGATAAAATGCGATGCATGGGACGAATAGCCTGCTCTCTTTGATATTTCAGTCACAGACAGATCACTCATCAGCAAGGTCCGCTCTGCGTACATAATTGCCGCATCTGTCAGATCTGCCTTTGGCGTAACACCAAAGGTATCCTTATATACCTTGGAAAAGTAAGTACGGGTAAGATGCGTGTACTCAGCCATCTTGTCCACATTCCAGTCTCCCGGGGATATGTATATGCTCGTTCGCAACAGCTCAAAGGTGGGTTTTTTCAGGTTTCCGTAACTTGAACGTTCCGAGTTCTGCTCTGATGCTAACTTCTCCAGCATCGTCTCAAAGAGAACATCCGCGGGCGGTATTATTTCGGGATTCCAAGCACTTTTCGACCACTCCATCTTCTCTACGGTATCTGTTATTTCCTCTTGAAGATCGGTATAAAAAGGGGTATTTAGCGGCAAACCCATATCGCTTAGCTTGTTTGGGTCGTCAATCTTGAAATGCACGAAATTATGAAGCATTGAGTGATGCTCTGCGTAATAGTGAAGCGTTTGCCCCGGAGTGCATATAAAGCAACAGTTCGTACCCATTCTGACGCTTTTCCCGCCGCAATAGATAGTGATCGGATTGATAAAATGAACAAAGAAGCAACGGACAAGCTTGTCTACTTTTATGGTGAATCCACGTACTTGCTTTTTTAGGTGCATGCACTGGTCAATTTGTATATCCATTACTTTACCCCTCGTTCCTGTTTAATGAAAGTATATCATATTAGGCACCGTCTTTCAAGAATATTGATGCCGTTTTTGTACGATTTGGATACCGCGTGTGTATTGCGATATGCTAAAAAGCGTTTTTGTGCACTGCTACACCGCATTGTTTCTCTTATTTATTATCCAACAAAACGGTTCTGCTCGGCTATAGCCGAGCAGAGACGAACTCATGTCGGCTATACATCTAATCCGTCTATATCTAAAACAAAGCACAGACAGCATCTTGTGCGTATCTGTGCTTTGTTGATCATTTAAAGGCGTATCTTCGCTGTTCCGTCATCCTGATACTCTATTCTGTCTCCCGAATCAAACAGAGAATCAATAAACTCGAGATAAGCAGCCTTTGACGGATACTCGGGCTCGTAGTTTTCAATAATGCTCTTTGCTCTCTTTGCTCCGTCACAGAGAAGCAGCGACAGCATAGCAAGCTGAAATTTCGCATTATCTACGCAAGCCGCAACAGGATCGACTATATAGTAATCCATGCCGTGCCCTGTACCCTTTGATCCCGGGCAAAACGGCTGGACTGTCGGCATTATACGGCTCAGATCCCCCATATCGGTGCTTCCTGTGGCTGTGTGGTGGTTCGACTTGAATGTATAGCCGCTCACTGCCAGTTCTGCCGCTTCCGCAGCTACACGGCGAAGCTCAGGATCATTTTTCTCCGGAGAATAACCGGGAGAGTCGATGATCTCGATATTTGTACCGATAGACAGTGCCGCTCCGATGAGTGCTCTGTTGACCTTTTTATTTTCACGCTTGATAGCTTCAAAGCTCTTTCCCCTGACATAGCTCTCAAGAACAGCGGTAGAAGGAATGGCATTTACCATGCCGCCGCCCGATGTCATGATGGGATGTACTCTTATCAGCTCAGAATTGAGAAAAGTCTCGCGTATCGCATTTACTGCATTAAGTCCGCAGGTAGCAGCATAGAGGGCGTTTTTTCCAAGGTGAGGTGCACCTCCTGCATGAGCTGCTTTGCCTTTATAAATAATTCTCTTTGTAATACATCCGATATGCCCCTCATGGACCGAGAAACAGCCGCCTCCGGTATGAACCATAAATGCCATATCAACACCGTCAAAGTAGCCGCGTGACAGAAATTCCGTCTTTCCGCCAAAGTATTTGATTATACCTTTCTCTTTGAGTTTGGTACGGTATCCTATCTCAAGAAGCTCCTCGGCACCGACTGCACACAACCGAATCTTTCCCGAGAGAGAATCGAGTATTCCATCCTCTGTGAGAGCCGCAGCTATACCGAGCAAAGCGGCACTCTGGGCATTGTGTCCGCAAGCATGAACCGCACCGGTATCAGGATCGGATTCAGGGTGCTCGGGGCATATTACCGAATCAAGCTCACCGAGTATAAGCACACACGGTCCTTCCCTGCCGGTATCTATCTCGGTATAAAAGCCCGGAATATCGCCGGCTTCTGTCAATGTATAACCGAGAGATATATACTTTTGCTTGAGATAGTTGTTTGCCTTCCATTCCTTGTAGCCGGTCTCGGGATTTTTCCAAATATATCTCTCAGCATCAAGTATCATCTGTCTGTGTTTTTCAACTGCACGCTCAATCAAGTCTATCTGGTTTTTCATTTCCGTTACTCATCCTTATTCATTATATGGCAGTTTGCCTTTTACTTCAAATCCGTCAATATTTCCTCTCGCTATAGCACCGAAAATACGGGTCTTCAGTCCCTTGCTGTTTTTTTCAAGGGTGGATAAAAGCTCTTTCATCTTTGCTCTTTCGCTGTTCTTGTCCGCGGGGCATGGGGATTTTACTATCGGCAATACCACCCTCTTTGTAAACTCCCTCACGGTCTTCTCAGGCATATATATCATAGGACGTATGAGTGTCAGATCTTTTCTTGACAGGTACGTAACAGGAGAAAAGCACCCGAGCCTTCCCTCATAAAACAAATTCAGCATAAATGTCTCGACCACATCGTCATAGTGATGTCCAAGGGCAATCTTGTTGCATCCGAGTTCCTTTGCCGCATCATGAATCGCCCCCCGACGCATCCTGGCACAAAGTGAGCATGGATTTGACTCCTCCCTGATCTCGAAAATGATCTTATATATATCCGTTTTTACTACCTTGTATTCTATTCCTCGGCGAGAGCAAAACTCCGCAATATCCGAGAAATCCACCCCTTCAAAGCCCATATCTATTGTCAGGGCTACTATGCTGTATTGCTTTGGATAAAAGCGTCTGAGCTCACTCAGCCCCTCCAATAGAGTAAGCGAATCCTTTCCTCCGGAGACACCTACCGCTATTCTGTCTCCGTCATCTATCATATTGTAATCATCAACTGCACGTCTAACGTAGCTGAGCATTCTCTGCAGCTCTCTTATGTATGAAGACATAACCTTGCACACACCTCAATCATCATTTTTTCGTTCACTTTCGCACATGCACCGCATATACTGACAATAAATGTACATCCAAAGGAGTCAGTATGGCTATTAAAATTTATATAGATCAGGGACACAACCCCGAAAACCCAAACGCCGGAGCAGAAGGCAACGGCTACCGCGAGCAGGATATCGTATACCGAATAGGGATACTTCTTCGTGATCTGCTGCTCAGAAACGGCAACTTCGATGTCAGAGTATCCCGTCCGTCTCCTGCCACGCAGCTCGGAAATTCCACCCAAAGCAGTCTCAGTGCAAGAACCAACGCCGCAAACACCTGGGGGGCAGATTACTTCATCAGTTTGCACACAAATGCAAGCACCTCGGCTATTCCGTCGGGAACTGAAGCGTACGTTTTCTCGATTCCGTCCGCGGCATCCGAGCTTGCTGATAACATAGTAAGGCAGATAAGTGCATTCACCGGACTTCGCAATCGCGGCGTGCTCGCCCGCCCCACTCTGTACATTCTCAGAAGAACAGCTATGCCTGCGGTACTCTGCGAGCTGGGATTTATTTCAAATCCCCGCGACGCATCTCTCATGGCAACATCCCCCGAGCTGTTTGCCGAAGCTATATACGAGGGAATACTGGACTACCTCGGACTATAAACTCATCCGAGCATTTCGAGCATCTGAGCTTCGTCTATTATGCTAACACCCAGCCGCTGAGCATCCGTCAGCTTTGAGCCTGCATCAGCTCCCGCCACAACATAATCTGTTTTTTTCGATACGGAGCCGCTCACCTTGGCTCCGTTTGCTTTGAGCATTGCCGATGCTTCGCTTCTCTTGAGCGTAGGCAAAGTACCTGTCAGCACAAACGTAAGCCCCTCAAGCTTGTTGCTCTGTTTTTCTGTCGTAGGAGTCATGACCACACCTGCAGCTCTGAGCCTATCAACAAGCTCACGTGTACCGGGACGTGAAAAATACTCAACAATACTGTCCGCAGTCACACTGCCGACATCCTTCATAGAAGTCAGCTCCTGCGAAGTAACGGTAAAAAATCCGTCGATCGAACCTATACTACGCGATATATCAGCCGCCGCAACCTCGCCTACCTGTCTTATTCCGAGAGCATATACAAGCCGCTCGAGTCCTGCCTTTTTCGATTTTTCTATGCTGTCGAGGAGATTTTTGGCACTTTTCTCTCCCATTCTTTCAAGCGATCCTACCTGATCTGCATCAAGATAGTAAAGGTCAGCCGCATCGCGAATGAGACCGCTATCCAAAAGAAGCTCCACTATCTGAGGTCCAAGACCGTCTATACCCATTGCCCCCTTGGAAGCAAAATGTTCTATTCTCCTTGCCGTCTGTGCAGGACAATCGGGATTTACGCATCTGACCGCACTCATACTTTCATCTCTCACCGTGGGAGCTAAGCAGGACGGACACAGCTTTGGCATTTGGAAGATTCGTTCTGTGCCGTCTCTTTTTGCAGGAACAGAGCCGACGATCTCGGGAATAATATCTCCGGCCTTTTGGACTACCACTGTATCCCCTATTCTGATATCCTTCTCCTCGATAAGATCAATATTGTGGAGAGTTGCACGTGTGACCGTTGTTCCTGCTAGTCGTACAGCAGACAGCTCTGCCGTGGGAGTGAGAACTCCTGTCCTGCCCACATTCACCGTGATATCGAGCAGCTTTGCCTCTTTCTGCTCAGGCGGATACTTATACGCTACTGCCCAGTTAGGGGTGCTTGTCCCCTCCCCCATCACGGCTCTGTCTGCAATACTGTCAAGCTTTATTACGCATCCGTCTATATCGTATTCAAGGCTGTCGCGAAGCGACCCCAGCTCCTCTATTACCTCGATCATCTGCTCATAACTGCTGACGCATCGACGGAATTTCACCGTACTAAAACCAAGCGAGTCAAGAGCATCAAGTCCCTCCGTATGCGACAGAGGCTCTCTGCCATCCGAATAAGGACTGCCTGACTGTATATTGAAAACAAAAATATCCAAGCGTCTCTGTGCACAGACAGTTGAGTCAAGCTGACGCAATGACCCGGCAGCCGCATTACGCGGGTTTGCCATAAGCGAAAGTCCCTCGGACTCTCTCTGTTCGTTTATCGAATAGAACACACGTCTGGGCATATAGACCTCTCCGCGGACAACTATGTCTACAGGTTCCGGTAACTGCATCGGTATCGAGCGGACGGTTCTCAGGTTTGCCGTGACATCCTCTCCTACAAAACCGTTTCCTCTCGTTGCACCCTTGACAAAGCGTCCGCCCTCGTAGCTCAGAGCCACGGACAGTCCGTCGATCTTTGCCTCCACAGAATACGTGCACCTGCCTACCGCCCTCTGAGTCTCATCAAAAAAGGTCTTTAACTGGGAATAGTCGAACACATCAGAAAGAGATCCCATCTGCACGGTATGCTCTACCTTCTCAAACTTGTCGAGAACCTCCCCTCCCACTCTGCCTATAGGGGAATTGTCGTCCTTATACTCCGGGTACTGTGCTTCGAGCTGTTTGAGCTTCTCAAACATTGCATCGTACTCATAGTCAGATATCTCGGGGCTGTCATAAACATAGTATCTACGCGAATGGTACTCTATGCTCTGTGCAAGCTCTCTCATTTCCTTTTTTATATCTTTTTCTGTGTTCATGTGTTCTTTCCCCTATGATATGTTTTATATTGATTATTCTACCAAAAAGCAACCGATAAGTCAACGGAAACTCTCGATGCAGGGAGTTTTTTTATTAAGTTTTTTAAAACCTCTTTAAAAGAACCGAAAACTGTGCTATACTGTAAGGACAAATAATCAATTACGGAGATGTAGTAAAGCATGTTTGATTTTTATACCTACGGCGTATTTGCCTATATATGCAGAGGAATGCAGGCTGATACAAAGCTCGCTTTCATGTGTGCGTTGAGTGTTGTTTTATGCATGGCTGTCGGTTATCTGCTCGGCAGTATCAACACCTCTATTATCATATCAAGACTGTTTTTCGGTGAGGATGTTCGTGACTACGGCTCAGGAAACGCCGGAATGACAAATGTACTTCGCACCTATGGAAAAAAGTCCGCCGTACTTACTCTTCTCGGAGATGTGCTAAAGACAGTAATTTCGGTGGTGATCGGTAGATTTATCGGTTTTCCGATTATGTTTGCGGCAGGCTACGGTGAGTTTGCCTATGGGATCTCCTTTGCCGGATATCTGACTGGGCTGTTTACCGTTATCGGGCACACATTCCCGATCTATTACAAATTCAAGGGCGGCAAAGGCGTACTCTGTGCCGCTACCGCGATCGCCGTTCTATCTCCTCTGACATTTATATGGTTGCTCGTAATATTTGCTATCATCGTCATTGGAACGAAATTTGTCTCACTCGGCTCGATAATTGCCGTCATGGCGTATCCCATTCTCCTGCCCAAGATAGAGGGTGTATCTATCTGCACGATATTTGCATTTCTCATCGCGGTGATCGTTGTGTTTAATCACAGAGAAAACATCAAACGTCTGCTGAAAGGTGATGAAAACAAACTCTCGATAGGCAAAAAAGATAAAGAAAAGAGCGAAAAGTAAAACATGAACGAACGTTCCGATGAATTTGCAGGCATGGGCAAAGCTGCCGCCGATGCCCGAATACTAAAAAAGCTGGTTATCTCCAAGCTATCCGACACACAGCAAAAAAAGGCAGTTATACTGCCGAAATCTCACGCAGACAAGCTTCTGTATATTGTAGAGCTGTACATGCATGACGGCAAAAAAACGCAAAAGAATTATGACAGCTTTCCCATTGAGAGAGTATGCGAGCTATTATCTATGAGTATGCAGGCAAACCTGATTTTTGAAGGCGGCGAATGTGAGTACAAGTCATCAAAAAAAGGAGCTGCAACGATCATTGGAAAAGGCAAGCTCTCAGCAGCCTTGGAGCTCGGGAAGACAGCAGATGTAGAGCAGTTGAACAGAGAAAAAAGCTACATCCTCAGCGGTCGGGAGCAATTTCTCTGCGAGCTGGATATAACCGACAAAAACGGCAGAATAAAGGACAAGCGTCAAGCAAAGTTCCGTCAGATATGCCGTTTTCTCGAATATGTCCGCGACATGCTGCCTCATCTCACATCCGACAGACTCGTAATATATGATCTCTGCTGCGGAAAAAGCTATCTGTCGTTTGCCGTTTACCATTACTTTACTCAGATACTCGGACGTGATGTATACATGCTGTGCGTGGATCTGAAGGCTGATGTCATGGAGTTTTGTTCCGCTACGGCTAAAAAGCTGGGTTATGACAACATGGAATTTAGGGCTTCTGACATTACAAAGCTCGAATGCGACACACCTCCTGACCTTGTACTTTCACTGCATGCTTGCGATATTGCTACCGATCTTGTACTCGAAAACGCCGTAAGGCTGGGTGCAAAAGTAATACTGTCCACCCCATGCTGTCACCGCGATCTGAGCCGAAGGATAAAATGCGAACCGCTATCATTTGCTACCAAACATTCTATATTGAAAAGCAAGCTCTGCGATGCACTGACAGACTCTCTGAGGCTATGCTATCTTGAAAAGGAAGGATACAGAGTCGATGCCTGTGAACTTGTAGACCCCGAGGACACTCCGAAAAATGTCATCCTGAGAGCTTTCAAACTTCCTGCTTTTTCAAAAGACAGCACACAGGCAAAAAAGAAAGCAGAGCAATATGAAAACATCCGTTCGTTTCTCGGCATCTAGCGGGCATGGGCCCGCAGCCATCCTCCCGCCTATCCCTTCTCTACACTATAATACTTTTGCCAAAAACGGCGGGGCGTGATCACAACTTTTTTCTCACAACACATAGCGGGCAAGGACCCGCAGCCGTCCCCGACACACATTCTAAATCAAGGATCTGTGTCGGGGAGTGTTTTTTACTCAAAAAGGGACAAATTACACACTTTGTGTAGAAAATCGAGCTAATATATTGCATTATGCATCTAAATGGTGTAAAATACACATGTTGTTCATATATTATATTGGTTACAGATACTTGATCAAAAGGACGGAAATAGTATGAAGAAAGAACTTGATATCGCATACATACCGAAGAAAAAAAGAAAGCACGGCGACAGAGTAGAAGGCAGAAGAATACGCAAACTCACCCCAATCAACTGCCTGATGCCGTTCATAATGAGAAACCGTTCAGACGCACTCAACTATTTTGCCGATTGTATTGAAATAGATGAAGCGGAGGCACTCATTCGCAAGCTCAGAGAGCAGGGATACAAAAATATTGGCATGCTTCATGTAATTCTCGCCGCTTATGTCAGAGTGGTATCTCAGCGTCCGGCTCTGAACCGATTTATTTCGGGACAGAGGGTGTTCTCCCGTCACTCTATAGATATTAACATGGCTGTCAAAAAGGAGCTCTCGCTAAACGCCCCTGACACTATGATCAAGGCAAGATTTCTCCCTACTGACACTCTCACCGATATCTATGAAAAATTCAACCGTCTGGTTGAAGAAAACAACAATATGGAGTCTTCCAGTGACTTTGACGGAGTAGTAACGTTTCTGATGAATCTTCCCCGCTTCATTCTCAGAGGAGTTGTCAGACTACTGTTTTGGCTCGACTACCACGGATGGCTGCCAAAGCTGCTGCTCGATGTTTCCCCTTTTCACGGTTCTATGATCATCACCAGCATGGGGTCGCTCGGCATACAGCCCATATATCATCACATATATGATTTCGGCAATCTTCCCATCTTCATCAGCTACGGTGCACGCAGAACTCAGCTGATCTATGACAGCGAAGGAAATGTGAAGAAAAAGCACTTTGTCGATCTCAAGGTAGTTACAGACGAGCGTATAGTAGACGGTTATTACTATGCTTCCGCATTTAAAATGCTTAAAAAGATCATGAAAAATCCCGATCAGCTGCTCACTCCGCCCGAGAAGGTAGTAGAAGATGTAGACTGACGCACTTTAGTTCTCTCAATCTCAAAGCTGATAATAAAATCCCCCTGTATCACTTGTTTCAGTGGTGATACAGGGGGATTTTTTGTATTTCAATCTTCTGTAATCAAAGAATATACAGTCTGTCTTTCAGCTCATCGCGGGATCTCGTTATCGTATATACAGCAAAAGCTATAAACACAACATTACTAAGGAAGCTCACCATCCAAAATCCCTCAAGAGACGGAACGTATATTCCGCTCGCGTCGGTATATGAGTTTTTGTTCAGAAGGATACGCTTCATATCTCCCATAGAGAATATCTGCACGATATGGCATATACCTGCAACAAGGGAAAGAGCTGCTGCCAGCATGCATTTTTTCTTATGAGATTCAAAAAAGATATCCTTGCCGTCTCTTGTATGTCCCTGCCGTACAGCAGACGAAAAACCGTCCGCCAGCACACGCGAATAGGATCCAAACAGCAATGCCGTAGTAATGGCACTGAGCACCTCGCACACACAAAGCACTCCGATATAAAGCTCAAAGGCAGCATCTGCCTCTAAGACTCTTCCCACATCGGAAAACTTAAACTCTGAGTTAAAATACACGCAAAGCACAAGCATGAGCGTCTGTGCGGCTGTGTAGACAGCAGATACAGCCACCGCTGATCCCGATGCAGAGGCAAATTTTTTCTTCATATAAATTGCCGCACTCAGCATAAGCACCGCACTCAGAAGATCCGGGACAATATTAAATTCATCAATATAAAAATCTGCAAAAAGCACAAAGGCTGCTATCAGTATGTATATAGCGGTGCAGGTTCTGCGGTATTTGTAAACTGCCGTATTCTGTATAGCTGAATTTGACAGTACATCATCCACAACAGAGCAAAAGGCATCATCCCTGCGAATCGTGCACAGATACCTGTTCATTCTGAATGCCCACACGATACCGAATATAATACCCGGAATGAAACATATCACTGTAATAGGTCCGATGAAGGATACAGGGTTTATTGCGTACTGCCCGACAACAGTGCCGTAACCGAGAGAGGTGTCGTACAAATACACAAGATTGGGAGCTACGCTGAGCCCCTTTGTAACCACTAAAAATACCGTGGTAAAAAGTCTCAGATGCGATACGTCGATCCTTGCCTTTCGTGTAACTTCATAAAAGCAACAGTCGCCGTCGTATCTTTCTCCCACATACACCATTCCGTCGATCAACGATGTCAATGCATTGTTAATCAGGATAAACTCGATCACCGCATAAACAAAGCTAAAAACAAGAATACTGGTCTTTTCATTGACAAAGGATGCTGATATGATTACCATCAGCATAAACGCCGGAATATGAGAGAGCGACACCCAAAACAGACGCAGAAAATTACTTCTCGCAGCTTCAAGCGAGTCTGATATATCACGCATACGCGAAAGTCCCGATATCACCAGAATGCAACCAATGAAATCCGGCAATATATCCACTACTGTAATATTCGGATTCAGTAAAAAGATCATTCCGGCAGCGATCCTGCCGATCCTCTTTTTTGTATCAGAATTCATCTGTATCTCCTTACTTTTTCTTCTTGCCTGTCACGGGAGTACGGCTCAGATCCACTCCGTTTTTCCTTGACTCCGCCACGCGTCGTTTATACTCCTCGAGCTGCTCGCCCTTTCGGTTGCCCGCTTCTGCCTTTTCATCCAGACGGCGTCTGAGGCGGTTGACTATCTCAAAGCGTGAATTGTACGGGGACATATCCTCATCCCCCTCCAGACATATCCATCTGTAACAGCAAAAGATCAGATAAGCCGCCGCGAGCATATAAATTACACGTACAAGCATCCTCCACGGCAAAAGCACCGGGAAAAACAAACTCAGAGCATACATCAGCACATACAGCACTTCGATGAATATACACCACACGCCCAATCTGACCTGTCCGTCAAGCTCAGTCTGTCGGCTGATAGTAATTATGCCGAGAAGCATAAACACACCGAACGCGATCTTTAAAACTTCGCTTGCACTGTCATAAAGGTTGATATATGTATTGTTCTCAGCTACAAAGCCGATCAGCTCTCCCATAGAGAGCATCAACCCTGCCATGCCGAAAACAGCACTGAAAAATGCGATATATTTTGATACACGGAAAAAGACGTTGAACTCGTCAAGCTTCAGCATGGCGAAAAATATTACAAAGAATGCCACACAATCTGTGTATCCGGGATAATTGCTCATCGAGAGCAAAAATCCCATCAGCAAAAATCCAAAACCCATGTCAGATATCACTCCCCGCTGTTGTCATTTAGCCCGCAGCACTTTTTGTACTTTTTCCCGCTTCCGCAGGGACAAGGATCGTTTCTTCCGACTTTTTCTGCTTTTTTGGCAGGGGTATTGCGGGCAGGTGCCTTCCCTCCTGCAAAGCCTTCAATCAGAGGATTAGCTACCTGGACACGCTTTATCTCCTCGCGGGGCTTTGGTACGGCTGAAAGTATCATTCTCACAGTATTTTCTCTGATATCCGCTATCATCTCATCAAACATGTCAGCTCCCTGTATGCGGTACATCGCCACAGGGTCTCTCTGTGCATAAGCATGAAGTCCGATAGATCCCTTCAGCTCCTCCATAGCATCGAGATGGTCCATCCACTTTTCATCTACGTTTCGCAGAAGAACTACTCTCTCAAGCTCTCTGACGATATCTTCTGATCCGAACAGCTCTGCCTTGCCCTCGTATAAAGCTATAGCCTTTTCCGTGAGCACCTCTTTGATGTCTTCCTTCTTTACGGAAGAAAGCTCCTCATCTGAGTATTCAAGATCCCCTTCTCCTACCAGATAGCCGCGGAAATACTCACGCAGCTCAGCCAGATTCCACTCTGCAGGATCATCCGATGCACAACGCAGCTCCACATTGTCAGAGATGCATTGTTCTATCATCGCACTTATCTTAGGACGCAGATCCATGCCGTCGAGAACATCGTTACGCTGCTTGTATATGACCTTTCTCTGCTGGTTCATTACATCGTCATAGGTAAGGACATTCTTTCTGCGTGTGAAGTTCTGATCCTCTATTCTCTTCTGTGCGGTCTCTATGCTGCCCGACAAAATGCCGGCGTCGATCGGGGTATCATCATCCAGTCCCATCTTCTCGACCAAGCCCATTATCCTCTCAGAACCGAACAAACGCATCAGATCATCCTCGAGCGAAAGGTAAAACCTCGATTCACCCGGATCTCCCTGTCTGCCGCTTCGTCCTCTGAGCTGATTGTCTATACGGCGGGACTCGTGACGTTCCGTACCGAGTATAAACAGTCCTCCGAGCTCACATACCTTCTCTGCCTCGGGGCGTATCATGTCTGCATATTTTTTCTTCAGCTCAGCAAATTTGGCTCTGGCATCCAGTATCTGCTCGTCATCTGTAACAAAGAAGCTGACAGCATTTCCTATCATGTCCTCCTCGTATCCAAGCTGACGCATCTCATTCTTAGCCATAAACTCAGCATTGCCGCCGAGCATGATATCCGTACCTCTTCCGGCCATGTTGGTAGAGATCGTAACAGCACCGAGTTTTCCCGCCTGTGCTACTATCTCTGCCTCTTTTTCATGGTGCTTTGCATTGAGGACTACGTGCTTTATTCCTTCGAGAGCAAGTCTCTTTGACAGTTCCTCTGACTTTTCTACCGAGACTGTACCTACCAGTATCGGCTGGCCCTTATCATGGCACTCCTTTATCTGTGCTACGATAGCATTGAGTTTCCCCTTTACACTCTTGTATACTGCGTCGTTGTGATCATCACGTATCATGGGCTTGTTTGTGGGGACACTCACACAGTCAAGCATGTATATCTCACGGAACTCCATCTCCTCGGTGAGAGCCGTACCTGTCATACCGGAGAGCTTTCCGTAAAGGCGGAAGTAATTCTGGAATGTGATGGTAGCAAGGGTCTTTGACTCTCTCTCGACCTTGACATGTTCTTTTGCCTCTATCGCCTGGTGAAGTCCGTTGTTGTAACGGCGTCCCGGCATAAGTCTGCCGGTGAACGTATCAACAATAATTACCTGACCGTCCTTTACCATATAGTCGATGTCGTTGTGCATTATACCGTGGGCACGTATCGCCTGATTGATATGATGAGACAGCGTAGCGTTCTCAGGATCGGATAGATTCTCCACTCCGAAGAACTTTTCCGCTTTTTCTATTCCGCTTTTGGTCAGTACAACGCTCTTTGCCTTCTCGTCAACGATATAATCCGCATCTATGTCATCATGCGACTCCTTGTTGTCGAGTTCCTTGATAACAAACTTGCGTATACCGCGGACAAACTTGTCAGCCATATCATACAGATCTGTGGACTTGTCCCCTTCGCCGGATATAATAAGAGGAGTTCTCGCCTCATCTATAAGAATAGAGTCCACCTCGTCAACAATGGCAAAATTGTGGCCTCTTTGGACCATACGCTCCTTATATATGACCATGTTGTCACGCAAATAGTCAAAGCCAAACTCATTGTTCGTTCCGTAGGTGATATCAGCCTCGTATGCTTTTTTCTTATCTTCCCTGTACTGTCCCTGTACTACAAGTCCGGTAGTCAATCCCATAAAAGAGTATACTCTGCCCATCTCCTCAGCTCCGCAACGAGCAAGGTAATCATTGACCGTAACAATATGAACACCCTTCCCTGAAAGAGCATTAAGATACGCCGGCAACGTCGCAACAAGAGTCTTTCCTTCACCGGTCTTCATCTCTGCAATTCTACCCTGATGAAGAATTATTCCTCCGAGAAGCTGCACATAGAAGGGACGTTTTCCGAGTACTCTGTCTGCCGCCTCCCTGACCGCCGCAAAAGCATCCGGCAGTATATCATCGAGAGTTTCCCCATCTGCAAGTCTGCCCTTGAGTATATCGGTCGTAGAGCGGAGCTGTTCATCGGTCATTGCCGCATATTTGTCGGATAATGCCTCTATACTGTCTGCTATAGGTCTGATCCTTTTTATCTGTCTTTCACTGTAGGTTCCGAAAATCTTATTTATAAGTCCCATGTGTTGTCCGGTGACTCCTTTCAAAATACATAGAAATACATCTTATTATACTACATAACCGCAACAAAAACCATACTTATTTGTAAACATTTTTTATAATCGGATGATTAATTGTTGAATTTTTCATTATTTTGGTATATAATCCCTCTATCATCACTATAAATGCATACATAAAGGACGCAGTGACATGGCGAAGATCAACATAATTCTGCATGAACCCGAGATCCCTCAAAACACCGGAAACATAGCACGTACCTGTGCGGCAACAGGAGCAGCTCTTCATTTGATAAAACCCCTGGGATTTGAAATAGACGACAGAAAGCTGAAGCGTGCAGGACTCGACTACTGGCATCAGCTGGATATAACCTACTATGAAAGTACAGAAGAGTTCTACAGCAAGCACGGTGATAAACGAATATTCTACTTTTCTACCAAAGCACCGCATGACTACTGTGCCGTAAGCTACCCGGACGAGGTGTGGCTGATGTTCGGAAAGGAAACAAAAGGCATACCTGAGGATATACTGTACGGTCACTATGAGGACTGCGTGAGAATCCCCATGAGAGAAGATCTCCGCTCTCTCAACCTGTCAAACGCCGCAGCTATCGCCGTATATGAGGTGCTTCGCCAGCGTAGCTTTGAAGGACTTGTCGATCACGGAAAAATGAAGAAGTAACAAAAAACCGTGCAACTTACACCGACATACGCAACAAAAATCCACCCCCGAAATGAGCCGGATAACAGCTCATTTCAGGGGTGGACTTTTTTTCAGACTATGCTATCGTGTGTATACCCGCATTTTGTTTTGCTTCTTCTTTTGCAAAATACTTGATTATATCGCCGCGGGTAACTATTCCTACAAATGACCCTCTGTCGTCTATCACCGGAGCAAAATTCTGCTCGGCGGCTATCTGAAGCAACTCCTCCATTGAAGCATCGATCTTCACGGGTCTTGTTCTGTCGGTATTCATAATGTCGGATATAGTGATATCCTCGTGATCTCTGACATCCCCATTCATACCCCGATCAACGATATGCCAGAGAAAATCTCCCTCTGTCACAGCTCCCGCATAACGTCCGTATTCATCAACAACGGGCAGTGCCTTGTAGCCGTGGTAACGCATTTTCTCAAGTCCCTGACGTATGCTGCTCTTTGAGCTTATGTGGGCAACAGCACTCTTGGGTCTGAGCAAAAAAATAATATTCATACTTGTTCCTTTCAAAAAAGACGCACCGTACCCTCTCGTAGATACTGACGTATAAACAGGTATTGGCTGCCCCTTTTTTCTGTAATATTATTTTATCACATCCGCGGCTTTTTTTCAATGAAAAAATTGTTAATTTAGCTTTAATGAATATAGAATTTTATTCGGTTTCTTTGTGAAATTTCAACATAAATCATTCTTTTTCAGTATCTTCCGAAATCGTAGCATTACCGCCCAAAAATGCTTCATAGAGCTCTCTTGCACTCTCGAGCTGATCTCTTGCCACATAGATGTCAACTCCAAAGACACTAAATCCGGCAAGGATGCTTGTCGCTAATCCTGCACTGCGTTCCTTTCTCATGAAAGGTATATTATTGTCCTTGAGAATATCGCACAAAAGTGCCTCTCCTACTCTGTCTGTCACGTGTGCGAGATGTGCGACATCGTCGCTTTCGTTTCCTGCTATTATCCTTTTTTCGTCTATAAACATAGCCTGCTCCTTTTTATTATATGTCTTTATTACAATTGTGTTACTTAGTTTTCAGCATTGCTGCAAGCTCTAACAGATCTCGGTTGTTTATTCTTCCGTCACCGTTGATATCGGCATCCCCGGTTATAGTCACATTGTATCCCGACAGATATCTGAGCACAAGCGACAGATCTGCCGAGTTCAGCTGTGAATCGCCGTTTACATCTCCTTTGACTCCGACTACGGTCAGATCGAGATATGAAAGCTGACAGTATGATCCTGCCGTGGTCTTTGCCCTCACCGTTACCGTGTGCTCACCCACACCAAGCTGTGCAGTATCTATATAACATAAATATGCATTGACATCAAATGAAAGCGGATACTGCTGTGCATATTTTTCTCTCACATCTGCACGCGGATAGCTGTTTATCCTCTCAAAAGCTCCTCCGTCCACGCTTATCTCATAATACTCAGTACCGTAGCTGTGAACGCTCCAACCTTGCACACGCAAGCTCTCGCCGAGCTTTATCTCGGTTTTTGCCCTTGTCTCGCTGTTTTCTGAAGTTAGAGAAAGCGGATAGTCAGTGTGAGTAATGTAGGTATATATATCATCAGAGCTGCTGTAATAGCTTTTGCCTCCCGACGGATCCGGACATGGGTCCTGCGGCATATCCGAAAATACAGGTATCAGAAATACAAATTCAGATTCAAGTATCCCTGCCTCCTTGTAGGACAGATACGCACTGCGTCCCTCAGAAAGTGCGGCACCGACGTTTTGCATATACTGCCCCCAGAAATTGCGTGAGGAACGCGGATCTACATTGAATTTCTGAAGATACAGGTTGTTTTGGTAGTCGTCTATGTAGGTGCTCTTGAGTGAATAAACTCCACCGTATACCGACTTATACATCTTGTCCCAGGATGCATTACCCGAAAAGTGATCTGCCAGATCTGCCGTCCCCTGCTTTGCTCTTTTCATAGCATTGAGATAAATACTGAAAAGCCCATTTCCCGTTGCACCCATATTAAAGAAATTGTAGTATCCGTTGTACGAAAGCAGCTCATCGCGAGTATGTCCCGAAGCTGGTGTTAGCACCAGCTTTCCGTCCTGCGTGTACTGTGTACCGTTCTCGTAAAAATATAAAAGAAGATCCCCGCACTCACCCGATATCATTCCGCTGGAGTTTTCCACTCCCTGCTCCTGACGCATCCTTGCGGCTATGTGTACCGGGCTGACAGACAGCTCTGCTCCGACCTTTAGGATATAGTCAGAGAGAAGTTCTCCGTTCTCGAGCATCAGCTGTTGCATAAACGTTCCGTCGAGTACCCCGTCGACCCCCGAAGAATAGTCCCGATCATAATAAGACAGATCCTCAAACTGAAATATATCCCGTTCGTTGAGGAAATTTCTCGGATCGACAAAATATCTGACTGCATCATCAGAGGCTGAATACCATCCGCTGTCATAAACCGCACCGCTCTCTTTGTCAAAAAAGCCGGAAAATTCGTCTGAGGGGTATACTAAGTTTGCAGAAGGGTCCTCAGTCTCACGGTTGATTATGTAGTCGAAGCTATACTCAGGCTCAAGCTCGCTTATCTCAAGCGGTATAAAGCTCCAGGCGGGATGTGCGAGCTTTATCTCAGCAAGCTTGTCCGCATAGTCCGGCGGAAACCCCGCCTCTGTAAGCTCGCTTCGATAATGCTCTCTGTCATAGCTTGTGCCTAAACTTGTATCAGCGGCGGCGTATAAAGCCACCTGAGCTGACGTCATTGAAAAGCAAAGTAAGACCGAGAGAATGCACACTGCCGCTTTGGCTGTTTTTCTCTTTTTTGTTTTTAGTATTCTGTTAAATATTTTTGATCTGATCATCATTTATTGTTAAATTCGGAATAATAATACCTCCTATTCCGGCACATGAACACAAATTCGTAACCGTCATGCGAAGATACGGGAAAACCTGCCGGAAGCTCTCCTTGTGTATATACTTACGGTCGTCTCCCTCGCTGTATACAAAGTCGGCAACAAGCGACACCTTGATGCAGAGTCCTCCTTCTGTCTTTTCGTTTTTCATCACGAAATTCAGAAAGCCCAGTCCCTTCTTTTGTCCTTCATTGTAGCTGACGTTATATGAAAATGTATGCTTTAGCTCCAAACTCCCCCTCTCTGCCGATTGGTTGTTAAGTGAAAGCTCGAGTGTCCTGTAACCGAGAAGATCTACCACGGTGTATTTATCCCTCCTTTTTGTTATTCTGCATTTATTATACATCAGAGCGGTGTCTCTTTCAATAGAAAATAGTCAATTGACATATACTTTATAAAGTGCTATAATATCCCTGCATATCCCCCTTAATAGGAATACAGAAAAGAGGATCACCGACAAAATTGAAAAAAAACATCAACAAGATACTTATTGCGGCTTTGGTCGTCACGGCGGTTGTTTTGATCAGTTCCTGCTCCGACTCACAATACAAAGGAAAAACTCCTGCTCCGGGAACACAGCCTGTACAGGACGCTATGATACCGCTTTCGACTGTGACTCAAACAGAGAATACCGCACCTGAGTTTCCGACTGACATCGACCTGTCAGATGTAGGTGAACTAACATACAGTTATCTGCTCCGATGCTTCAAAGAGACTCCTTTGCTTCGCCGTATCAACGCACCTCAGCTCACACTCACGTCAAACGAATACCAAAACCTCTGTGCTGTCAATCCGTCAGCCGAACTGATAACAAAGATATCATTCGAGACTGCCGTACTGGATCTGAGTGCAAACGAGGTAGACATATCAAACAGCGAGATATCCGACAAAGCGGCGTTTGACTCTCTGCTATCCTGTCTCCCGTCCGGAATAAAGCTGGTCATGAGTGACTGCGGATATTCAAACGAACAAATGGCAGCACTCAGAGAGAAGTATCCTGAACTTGACTTTGCATGGAAGCTGTACTTAGGCGAAAAATGGACGCTGAGAACAGATGACGAGGCGTTTTCGGTCATGATATACGATTATGATTATACACGTATGACAAGTGCTGACATTGAGGTTCTGAAATACTGCACCAACATGCACGCACTTGATCTGGGGCATCAGGCGATAACCGATCTGTCGGTGCTCGGAACGCTCTCTGAGCTAAGGATACTTATTCTGGCAGATAACAAGGTATCCGATCTTACTCCGCTGAAAAATCTAAAAAAGCTCGAATATCTGGAACTGTTTGTAAACAGAGTATCCGATGTCTCTCCGCTCTCCGAGTGCACAGAGCTGGTCGATCTTAATATCGGGTGGAACAGGAGTATCAAGGATATATCGGCTATATATTCTCTTTCCAAAATAGAGAGACTGTGGCTCCCTACCACGGGTATAAAAGCTGACAAGCATTCAGAGATCACCGATAATTTCCCAAATGCAAAGATAATATTTGCCGATGTAGACTCAATTTCCAGCGGCTGGAGAACTCATCCCAGATACCGTCCGATGAGAGCCACATTCACAAACAACAAGTACGACCCGAACTTCACTTCATACAAAGAATAGCCAAAGCGGCATCCGAGCACAACTGCATTACAGCAGTCAGTGCGGACGCCGCTTTCTTTGTCAGGTAATAATTATATGAGCTGTTTTGTTCTCTCATGAAGCTCGCTTCTGTCACAGTACTCAAAGAGCACAGAGCTCAGATCAAACTGCTCAGACAGAGGAAGATACTTTTCCGCTATCGGCTTTTTTTCTTCTCTGTAAGACCGCCATGCATCAACAAGCTCAGAAATACTGCACAGCACCCTTCCCTTGTCCTCGTCAAGCAGCTCCGAAAAGTGCTCGGTGTAATAGCGGTTTCTCATATTCTTGCGAAAATACTCAAGAGCCCTCACGCACACACAAACATACTCAGATTCAACATCATCGCACGTGATATCCGCTACACGTCTGTAAACGCAATGATCCTGCTGATTGTAAAAAGCAAACGCACTTTTTTTCTTTTCCCCGTCTATAATAATGCACAAGCGATATTCCATATTGCCACAACTTTCTTTGTTAAATTTTTAAAAAATATAAGCACCGTTCGATTAGATTATAATACCGAACGGTCTGTTTTGTCAATCTGATGCGAAAAAAAACCGAGCCTGTATTTAGACTCGGTTTTTCTGTTCTGACATTATTTTACAAGGTGACGCTTGATCTTTCTGGAAGTTGTCTTTTCAAATTCTTTGTCAACCAGATCGACCTTTCTGATATGCTTGAAGGAAGGAAGCTTTTTGTTCACGGAATTAATGTGTGACGCAAGTTCCTTTTTCATTTCTGCTACGCTCTTTCCTTCATAGTATGCTACATCAGGATAGATCACAGCTGTCAGCACCACAGTCTCTCCGTCGCTGTCCTGTCTTCCTACAACAACGCACTCTGCGATACCCGGCACATTCTCAAGATACTCCTCTATTTCCTCAGGGAATACATTCTTTCCGTTCTCTAGGACTATGACGGACTTGCAGCGTCCTGTAATATACAGATACCCATCCTCGTCCATGTGGCCGATATCACCCGTTCTGAACCAACCGTCCTGGGTAAACACCTCGGGGTTTGCTTCATCGTTCTTGTAATATCCTAGCATAACGTTGTCACCCTTGACCTGGATCTCACCGGTGATATAACCGCTCTCATCGACCGTCTCACCGTCGATACGTATCTGACAGCAGGATACAGCAGGTCCGACAGAGCCGATCTTTCTCTTGTTGTAAGGAGTTACACACACAAGAGGCGAGCATTCGGTAATTCCGTATCCCTCATATATACTGATTCCGAGAGATTCAAATCCGTATACCATATCAGGATTGAGTGCGGCACCGCCGCAAACGATCTTGCACAGGTTTCCGCCAAAGGAATCAAGCACAGTCTTGAAAAGCTTGCGGCGGACATCAACTCCTACACGCAATATCTTGTCGGAGAGCGAGATGCCCATCTTGAGCTTTTTTTCCTGTCCTGTTCTCTTTGCCTCTGACCATATCTTCTTATACACTGTATTTACGAACAGAGGAACAAGAGTCAGTCCTGTAGGCTTGTATTTTTTGAAGTTGGCAATAACGTTCCTCAGCGAATCATTGATACCGATCCTCATACCGTATACAAGCTCACACATCATAATAGCAAGCTCGTATGTGTGGTGGAGAGGAAGCACGGATACCATGACATCATCCGAAGAGAAATCAACAGAGGAGCATGCCGCATTAACAACAGAGAAAATGTTCTTTTCACACAGCATTACGCACTTGCTCGTTCCTGTAGTTCCGCTCGTGAAAAGATATTCGCACACAAGGTTGACATCTCTCTGCTCGGGATACTCGTATTCTGTATTCTTCTTGCCTGTTTGCATAACTCCGTTCAGGCTGACGCAATCCTCGATATCATCTCCCATGGATATATATGTTCTTCTCGCATCGTATGCAGACATCTCTGCATACTTATCTTTCAAAGAAGAAGAAAAGAACACAGCAGAAGCATCGACTATATCAAGAAAGCCGTTCACCTCCGAGGCTGCAAGCTCTCGGTCAAGAGGAACCGCAACTCCTCCGCACGCAAGTACAGCCAAATAGGCTGCTACCCAATACGGCGAAGGATCACCCATAATGCCTATGGTCTTTCCGCCGAGTCCCATCTCAGAGAGACCGGCAGCGGTGTTCTTCACCCAAGTACAAAGCTCGGTATAGCTGAGAGTTTTGTCCTCCTTGTGCTCGCACCACATATATGCAGTTCTGTCTTCGTGAGTAGCTATAACATCAAGAAACTCCCTGATGCCCATTACCTCATGAAAAACTCGCTCGGTAGTTTTGTTATTTCTAAGATATCTGGTACCCATAATCTATCTCCGTTTCCTTTATATGTCAAAATCATTAACGATCCTGTATAATATATCACAAATTTGTTGATTTGTCAACAAATCTGCGTCATTTATTTGCATGTGTCCTGTATTAAGTATTCTTCATTCGGAAGTCATATATGCTATTTGCTCGGACAGTTGAGCTACGTCTGAGTAAATATATACAGCCCCTGCACTCTCAAGCTCCTCTCGGCTGCCGTATCCCCAAAGAACACCCGCCGAGTCGATATTGTTTTTCTTTGCACCGATGATGTCCTGGCTTCTGTCTCCGACCATCAGCACATCATTTGCATCTGCTCCGCACAAGGACAGTGCATACCTGATTACCTTTTCCTTGCTGTCTCTTTGCTTGTCAAGCGACGCTCCGCATTGAGCATAAAAAAATCTGTCAAGTCCGAAATGCTCCGTAATACGTTTGGCATAGACCTCGGGCTTTGCCGTGGCAAGCACTATCTTTGTCCCTCTTTCGTAAAGAGTCCCCAAAAGCTCCTCCACGCCTTCATACACGCGGTTTTCAAAAAGGCCGCGGACCGAAAAATACTCTCTGTACACAGCGATAGCTTCCTCTATTCTATGCTCGGGTATTGAATAATACTTGGCAAAAGACTCTCTGAGCGGAGGACCGATAAAGCAGGAAAGCTCTTTTCTGTCCTCTACCTCGATACCGAAATGCCTCAACGCCCCTGCTACAGACTTTGTTATTCCTTCAAAAGGATCTGTGAGCGTTCCGTCGAGGTCAAAAAATACATACGAATACTTTTTCATTTGCAGCATTTGTACCCCTTCATGTAGTTTTCAACATAATGTTAATACCAAAACGCAGCAAATAGTTACAGTCAAAGGAAAAATTACAATTATTTTTCTTTATTGATACAAGTAAGCATTGACTTTATTACATAAATGAGTATAATAGTTAAAGAGTTAACTTTTAACCAGTTAACTATTGGATTTTTTTGCTACAAGGACGGGAGTATATTATGAAAAACAACTCGCAGGGCAAAGATGACATAGTAAAACTGTTTTTATGTGCGGCAAGGTCGCACCATCGCCTGTTTGAAAAAAACGTCGTCAGTTTCGGTACTCACAGAAGTCAACACAGAATACTGATGTATCTGTCTCACCGTATAAATGAAGCCACTACACAAAAAGACATTGCGGCAAACTTCGAGATCAGTGCAGCGGCAGTCGCCGTATCTGTAAGGAAGCTCGAGAGGGACGGTTATATCGAGCGTGCCGCGGACGAAAATGACAACCGCTCAAATCTCATACGTCTCACAGACAAGGGTATGGAGATCGTCTCCCGTACAAAAAGTCTGATAAACAGTCTTGATGAGGCTATGTTCTCGGGCTTTACCGACGAGGAGATAGTTTTGTTTTCATCCTATCTCTCGCGTTTGTGCGACAATATCCGCACCTACAAAGAAAACGATGTCGACGGCGATTTTGATCAGTGAAAAAGCTGTGTATATCCGAGAACTAAACACTCAGCTAATATGCCCATAATACACATAAATTTTTTTATATGAAGTTTCAGAAAGGAAGATGATCATTTTGAAAAGGTGGATCAATTACGCAAAGCCGTATCTGCCGTACTTTATAATAGGGCCTCTGTGCATGATAGTAGAGGTCATCGGAGAAGTGCTGATGCCGAAATTTCTCTCTCTTGTTCTAAACAGAGCTCAAAACGGCACCCTTACCGTAGAAAATTCCCTCTCTACTGCCGCTCTGATGGCTCTTTGTGCCGTACTGATGATGGCGGGAGGTGTAGGAGGTTCTTACTTTGCCTCCAAGGCATCCGTAAACTACGGGGCAGACCTGAGAAGCGACGTGTACCGTAAGGTGCAGGATTTCTCATTTGCCAACATAGACAAGTTTCACACAGGCTCTCTTGTTACACGACTGACAAACGATGTCACTCAGATACAGAACTTTATCAATATGCTGCTCCGTATGTGTCTGAGATCCCCAGGAATGCTGATCGGCGGTATTATCATGGCAGTCTCAATGAAACCAAGGCTCTCGCTTGTGCTGGCGGTGACAGTGCCGCTGATGATACTGTCGGTTGCACTGATCATACGCATGGGTTTTCCACGCTTTTCAAACGTACAGTCTAAGATAGACCGACTCAACTCTACAGTTGGGGAAAACATCACAAATGTCAGAGTAGTAAAGAGCTTTGTACGTGAGGAGCATGAAACACAGAAATTCAACGATGCAAACGCAAGTCTCAAAAACAGCAGCATGGACGCGTACAAAGTAATGATACTGATGTCACCGGTCATGACACTGTTCATGAACATCACGACATGTCTTGTCATTTGGTTCGGCTCAAGGCTGGTGGTCGGTGCAAACATGCTGACAGGAGACCTGAGTGCGTTTATAAACTACGTATCTCAGATACTGATGTCGCTGACCATGCTTAGCTTTATATTCGTATCATCCTCCCGTGCTATCGCCAGCGGAAAAAGAATATCCGAGGTTCTGGACGAGAAGATAGATCTTGACGACTCGAACGCAAAACATAAGGACAGAAGCGTTGAGATGGGAGATATTGAGTTTGACCATGTGAGCTTCAGATACTACAAAAACAACGAGGAGAAAGTTCTCGATGACATCTCTTTCAAAATCCCCGCAGGAAAAACAGTCGGCATCATAGGCTCTACAGGATGCGGAAAGACCACTTTAGTCTCTCTGATACCGCGTCTGTACGATGCGGACGAAGGGTGCGTCAAGGTAGACGGAATCGATGTGCGTGATTATGACATGACAAAGCTCCGCGACGGCGTCGGCATGGTACTGCAAAAGAATGTGCTTTTCTCCGGCAGCATCTCTGACAATCTCCGCTGGGGAAACCAGGACGCAAACGACGAGCAGATAGAAGATGCCGCATCAGCTGCCCAGGCACATGGATTTATCACTTCTATGTCGGAAGGCTACGGTACCAAGCTTGACCAGGGCGGAACCAATGTCTCCGGAGGACAAAAGCAACGTCTGTGTATTGCCAGAGCCCTGCTCAAACGTCCGAAGATCCTGATACTGGACGACTCAACCTCGGCTGTCGATACTGCAACAGAAGCTAAGATAAGAGAAGAGTTCAAATCCACCCTCAAGCATTCTACAAAGATCATCATAGCTCAAAGGATCAGCTCTGTCATAGATGCAGACATGATAATCGTAATGAACGAGGGCAAAATAACCGGTACAGGCACACACAGCGAGCTGCTTGAGAGCAATACCGAATACAGAGAGATCTACAGCTCTCAAATCGAGAAAAAGGAGGCGTGAGCATGGCAAGAACACTGCAGGAATTGCAAAAACAATATAACACACACGCTTCAAAATCAGGCATAGGTGGACCCGCAGGTCCCGGCGGCAGAGGTCCTATGGGGCATGGACCCGGCAGAGGCAGAGGTCCCGGAGTAAGAGCTCACGGAAAACCGAAGAATACAAAGCAAACGGTCCTGCGTCTCTTTTCATACATAAAAAAATACACAGGACTGCTGATACTTGTACTTTTGTGCATGTTCGGAAGCACGATCTCTTCCCTGTGCGGCTCATACATGCTATCCCCTGTCATAAACAGACTTGCCCTGTACATAAACCCTGAGTTTTCATTCAATCCAAGTCCCTTTGAGCAAATAGCAGACAAAGCGATCGAAGCCGTTCTCGGTACTACGGCACCTTTTCTGTCATTTCTGCCTGCGGATACAGCGGACATACTCGGTTACGTCATCTGTGCGGTGATCATTTTGGGGTGTGTGTATCTCGTGGGGCTGGTGTGCACATACACCCAGGCACGAATAATGCTCTCGATATCCCAAGGAGCTATCGAAAGCATACGCAAAGACCTGTTTACAAAGATGCAAAAACTCCCTGTACGCTATTACGACTCTCATCCTACAGGTGAGCTGATGAGCAGATACACAAACGATGTTGACAACATCGGTATGATGCTCGACAACTCTCTGGTATCTGCAATATCCGGCAGCATCAGTCTGATAGGTACTTTTGTATTCATGATCACGACGAGCTGGATACTCACACTCGTGACGGTGGCATTTATACCCATCTTCATAAAAGGAGGTGCGGCTATAGCCAAATACTCGTCCAAGTTCTACTCCGCTCAGCAGGCAGCTCTCGGAGCTGTAAACGGATATATAGAGGAGACTGTAACAGGACAAAAGGTCGTAAAGGTCTTCAACCATGAAAGTGAATGTGTAGAGGAATTTAACACTCTCAACGGCGATCTTAGAGAAAAGCAGTTTAAGGCTCAGTTCTACGGTGGACTGATGGGCCCTGTAATGCACAACACCTCTATGATCAGCTACGCTGTAACGATCGGTGTCGGAGGAGTGCTCATGTGCACCTCGGGTTTCACTCCGGGAGCACTGACGGTATTTGCGGGCTACTCAAAGCAGTTTTCATTCCCCATAAACAATATATCAAACCAGATGTCCACCGTGTTTTCCGCTCTCGCCGGAGCAGAGCGTGTATTTGCAGTGATGGATGCAGAGCCCGAAGCACCTGACTGCGAGGGTGCCGTAAGCGACGGAGTGCTCGGAGGATACGTAAAGCTCGATGGGGTGTATTTTGGCTACAATCCCGAAAAAACCATTCTAAAGGACATATCCCTCTACGCAAAGCCGGGGCAAAAGATCGCCTTTGTCGGCAGTACCGGAGCCGGAAAGACGACCGTAACAAATCTACTCAACCGTTTTTACGATATACAAAAGGGATCTATCACGATAGACGGCATCGACATAAAGCAGATCAACCGTCAAATGCTGAGAAAGAACATTGCGATGGTTCTGCAGGATACACATCTGTTTTCCGGGACGGTAATGGAAAACATCCGCTACGGCAGACTCGATGCCACGGACGAAGAAGTCATAGAAGCTGCAAAAACAGCAAGTGCACATTCCTTCATTATGAGACTGTCAGACGGATACAACACCATGCTGGAGGGGGACGGTGCAAACCTATCGCAGGGGCAGCGGCAGCTGCTTAATATTGCGAGAGCCGCACTCTCACATGCTCCCATACTTGTTCTAGACGAAGCTACAAGCTCGGTCGACACTCGTACAGAGCGTCACATAGAGCATGGAATGGACAGACTAATGAAGAACCGCACCACATTTGTCATTGCTCACAGGCTCTCCACAGTCAGGAACGCAGACGCGATCATGGTGCTCGAGGACGGTGTAATAATCGAGCGAGGCACTCATGACGATCTGCTCGCACTCAAAGGCAGATACTATGAGCTCTACACAGGAAAAAAGGAACTCGACTAAGTAATAAATTCAATACGATACGATCTTTCCATTTTACAAAAACACGGACACATCAGGCAGGATATTCTCCTCCGGTGTGTCCATGTTTTTTTATTTTCGGGAAAATTTTACTTAACGATCCAAGCTTAGGCAGGCTCAGATCCCGCAAGCTTTCTGATAAGAGCGATCAGGTCGCGGTTTGATATCACGCCATCGTAGTTTACGTCCATTCGTGCTACGGTGCAGTCGATACTCCAGCCGGACATCAAGCGTAGCGTGAGTGTTATATCGGTATTTGTGAGAGCTCCGTCGCCGTCAATGTCGCCGGAAGCGTAGAGCACTATATCAAACTGCTCGTCCGAGCATCCTGTGCATACTCTCGACTTGAAGCCGTCCGAGCTTTCTGTAGGTTCTACAAGCATGCTCCAAGGTCCGTATGAATGTCCCGGAGAAGGAATCTCTCTGTATGTAGTGTAGTCACATCTTGTACATGTAGCGTACTCGTCCCAGCCAAACTCGGTACAAGTCGGCTCTTTTGCTGCGTGGGACACTTCATCATGTCCGATGGCAGGGGTAGGTGTAGTTTCCGTCTTTTTGCATACTCCGCAGGTTCTTGCATTTTCTCCTGTTTCGGTACATGTGGGATATGTTTGTATATACCACTCTCCCCAGCTGTGTGAGGAAGGTATAACTTTATTCTCCTGCTTGTTACATGCAGCACAAATCCTTCTCTCCAGGCCGCTTGACGTGCACGTGTATGCTACCATCACCTTCCACTCGCCATAAGCATGTCCGAGGGCAGAAAGCTCATTATACGTTGTGTACCCGCATCTTGAGCATGTAGCGTACTCGTCCCATCCGATCTCAGTACATGTCGGTGCTTTGGCTCCGTGCGATACTTCGTCATGCCCGATGGCGGAAAGCTC